>NZ_KV793004.1:29092-40511 GCF_001808325.1 Klebsiella sp. HMSC16C06 | reverse complement strand
ACCCGGGAAATTCCCCGGCTTGCGCTGTGCTTAGTTTTTAGGCCGGATAAGGCGTAGCCGCCATCCGGCACGAAGGCGGAACGCTGCCACCCGGGATGTCGCCCCTATCCGTGGGCGAGGAAGCGGGCCAGGCGCTGCTGCAGCAGGCGATTTTCGCGGGTCAGCCGCGCGTTCTCATCCAGCAGGGTCAGCGCCACCGCGATCCCCGGCCAGTCCAGCTCCAGCTCGTTACGCAGGCGCACCGCGCGATGGACAATCGTCACCGCGCTGTCGTCGAATAGCCAGGTTTCCGCCTGCGGCTGGTGCGGTTCAATCATCCCCAAGCCGACGATCTCCGTCAGCTCCTCTTCCGATACCCCGGTACGCAGGCACAATTCGGTAATGGTAAACGTCACTGTTACTGTAGCCATCAGGCTTTCCCCCATGTCTTACGCGGATCGAAGCTGGCTTCGGCGGCGGCCAATTGTTGCCAGAGCTCACGCGCTTTTTCATCTGGTTTTGGCGGCATGACAATTTTGATGACGGCGAACAAATCGCCAGTGTGGGTTTTGCTCACCAGCCCTTTGCCCTTGATACGCAGTCGCTGCCCTGCCTGACTGCCCGGCGGCACCGTCAGCAGAATGCTCTCTTTCAGGGTGGGCACCGTGACTTTCGCACCCAGCGCGGCCTCCCATGGCGCCAGCGGCAGGACGATCTCCAGGTTATGGCCGACAATATCGAATAGCGGATGCGGGGCGATGTGGATAACCAGCCACAGATCGCCGTTCGGGCCGCCGTTTTCGCCCGGCGTTCCCTGGCCTTTCAGACGGATACGCTGACCATCGACTACCCCGGCGGGGATCTTCACATTCAGCGTTTTCGGCGTTTCACTTTCGATCATGCCAAACACGTTGTACACCGGCAGGTTATAGCTGATGGTGCGCGTCTGCTCGGCCAGCGTCTCTTCAAGGAACACCGCCACTTCGATCTCCAGATCGTGGCCGCGTGCGGCATGCTGACGGCGACGCTGATGCGCCTGCTGGCCAAACATGGAGGAGAAGATGTCGTCGAAATCTTGCTGGCTGTAGCTCTGCTCGTGTGTCTGCTGCTGGCGACCGAAGCCGGGATCGTTGCGATGCTGCCAGAGCTGATCGTATTCGGCGCGCCGCTGCTCATCTTTCAGGACTTCCCAGGCTTCGGCGAGATCCTTGAATTTGGCTTCGGCATCGCTTTCTTTACTGACGTCGGGGTGATATTTGCGCGCCAGGCGGCGGTAGGCGGTCTTGATAGTTTTCAGATCGTCGGTTGGTTGCACCCCGAGAATGGCATAATAATCCTTCAATTCCATGATTTTATCTCATCTATGCTCAGTGCGGTGGTTACATATTCCCTGGAACAGGCGTCAGTATAAAGCGTAGGGCAAATGCGCCCTGAAGGGGAAGAAAAGTGGCGGAAACTTGACGCCGTCGGGGTCGGCGGCGTCGTGGGCGAGGCTACTCTTTCGCCTGCGGCCGTGGGCGGCGGCGCCATCCTTCAAACAGCACCAGCAGCGCGCCGACGGCGCCAGCCACGCGCGCGGTGCCGTCCCCGGCGGCGGGAAACAGTTGCTGAATGGTGGGATCGCTGACCAGCATTGAGCCGGCAATCCAGCCGATGAGCATTCCGCCCAACAGCACCACGGCGGGAAAGCGGGTGAGCAGGACCAGGACCAGTTTACTGCCCGCGACGATAATCGGAATGCTGATCGCCACGCCGAGGGCGACCAGCGCAATGTGCCCTTTTCCCGCCGCAGCGACCGCCAACACATTATCCAGCGACATGATCACATCGGCGACGGTGATGGTGATCGCGGTGCGCCACAGGCTCGCGGAGCTGCCGACCTCGCTCTCTTCTTCCTCATTACTCACCAGCTTCATACCAATCCACAGCAGGAGCAACGCGCCGACTATTTTCAGCCACGGCAGCGACAGGAGATACAGGGCGAGCGCCAGCAGCAGCACGCGCGCCAGGATCGCCCCCACGGTACCGATGATGATCGCTTTGGTGCGCTTTTGTGGCGGCAGTTTGCGGCAAGCCATGGCTATCACCACGGCGTTATCGCCGCCCAGCAGTAAATCGATGGCGACAATCTGCAGCATAATCACCGCCATGTCCCATTGTTGGAGTAACGCATTCATTTCGAGAGAAACCACCTGAAAAAAGAGCAAGAAAAACCGCTGCGCAGGGTACTCCGCCTGGGGCGCATTGACCACTGACGCAGACCCACGCCGTCGCGCGGGAAAAGCGTGCCTGAAAAATAAAGTTACGAATCAACGCGCCGTTGGGCAAGGCTTCGGCGAAAAAGGGTGATATTTTGTCACCCAGACTCACCTGCCGTTCACTTATCGCAAGGATCCCCACTATGTCTGGCCACAAGAAATACCTCTCTGTCGCCCTGCTGAGCGCTGTCTTACTGCCGGCGATGGCCTCTGCCGCTGACGCGCCGGCGACTTTCACCCCGGAACAGGAGGCGAAAATCGGCAAAATCGCCGCCGACTACCTGGTCGCCCACCCGGAAGTCCTCCTGCAGGCGAGCCAGAAATTGCAGCAAATACAGGCTGAACAGCAGGCCAGCGCGGCCACTCAGGCAGTGCTGAAAAACGCGGCTGTATTGACCCAGGATAAAAATACCCCGACCTACGGCCCGGCCAACGGCAAAGTCACGGTGATCGAATTCTTCGACTACCAGTGCGTGTACTGCAGCCGTCTGGCGCCGATGATGGAGCAGGTGATTAAAGCGCACCCGCAGACCCGTTTCGCCTTTAAAGAGTGGCCGATTTTCGGCGGCCGCTGGGAAAGCTCGCTGGAGGCGGCAAAAACCGGCCTGCAGATCTATCAGCAGAAAGGGGCGGATGCCTATCTGGCCTACCATAACGGGATTTACGCTACCGGCCATAACGAAGGTAAGCTGACGACGGCGGATATCCAGCAGCAGGCGAAGAAAGCCGGCTTTGATGCGAAGAAGGCCACCGACGTCGAACCGGTGCTGCAGAGCATTAACGATCTGGCGCAGGAGATTGGTCTGAGCGGCACGCCGGGCGTGATCGTGATGCCGACCACCGGCGCCACGGAAGCCAGCATCACCGTCTTCCCGGGGCTGGCGGATCAGGCCTCGCTGGAAGCCGCCATCAAAAAAGCCGGCGGCTGATCCACGGCGTCGTAACCCATACAGGTCGCCGACGGCGGCCTTGCTCTCATGCGCGATCGCTCTCTTCCTGCGGCGGCGGTAACGCGTGGCTTTTTAAATCAATAATCTGCCCGATTTGATCGTGGTAAACGGTGAGCAAATTATAGCGGCTCATCTCCGAGATAATCTGCGGCGCAACGTTAAAGCTGCTCGCCAGCTCATCATGTCGCAGGGTGAGCACCGCGGTATGATGCCGGGTGCGAGCGCGGCGCCGGTTGTAATGATACCAGAGGATCAACAGCCAGCCGTTCAGTGCGGCAATCAGCAGATACACCAGCGCCGTATTCAGTGAAGCCATCAGCGACTCCCAGCGCGGAGAGGGCGGCGCGATGAACTGCATCAGCAAATTGGCGTACAGAAAGAACAGAAAACCGAGCCAGGCCAGCAGCGTTAAACCGGCGTCGACCAGCCGGGGCAGCACACGGTGTTCGGTTAAGATGAGCGTATTTTCATTCATCACAGGCTTCCTTTTCCCCGGTCCGGACTCACCCAGCGCGCGCGGGAACGTTGACGTTTCACCATCACTTTCGGAAAAGCGACCAGCGTGGTCAGCAGGCCGATCATCCAGTAGACCATCGGGAACCAGATCACCCAGAACAGTGATTTGGCGACCTTTTTCTCGTAGCGTCGCTCGATATACAGACTGGCGACGAACTGCAGCAGGCACATCACGCCAAGCAGCATGCCGGTGAACTCCGGCGGAAACAGGCTGTGCACCGCCAGATTGTCAGGCAGCGGCATCAGGCGGCTGAGGATAAACAGCAGAATGGTAACCGCGTAGGCAAAGGCCCACAGCGTGGAGCAGGCATACTCCAGAAACAGCGGCCACATCCGATGATGCTCCCAGTGAAACAGGCGACGGAGGTTGACCAGAAAAACCTCCGCGCCGCCCTGCGCCCAGCGCAGACGCTGCTTCCATAACCCTTTGAGGGTCTCCGGCATCAGGATCCAGCACAGCGCCCGCGGCTCGAAAAAGATGTCCCAGTGGCGGAGCTGAAGCTTCCAGCTGATATCAATATCTTCGGTGATCATATCCGGGCTCCAGTAGCCGACGTCCGCCAGCGCCTGGCGCCGGAAGGCGGCAATCACACCGGAGACGGTAAAGACCCGGCCATAGATCCGCTGCGTCCGCTTGATAAGCCCAATGATCGACGAGAACTCACCCACCTGAATGCGGCCGATCAGCGTGGATCGGGTGCGGATCCGCGGATTGCCGGTGACCGCCCCGACGTGCGGATAGTGGATCAACGGCGCGACCAGCCAGGCCGCGGTATCCCGGTCCAGCAGGGCGTCGCCATCGATGCAGACCAGCAGATCGCCGCGGGCGGCGGCGGCGCCTGCTTTGAGCGCTACCGCTTTTCCCTGATTGGCGGCAAGGTGGATCACCCGCAGCCTCGGCTCCTCCTGCGCCAGCTGCTGGAGCACCTGGGCGGTGTTGTCCGAAGAGCCGTCGTTAATGGCGATCACTTCGAGATTGGCGTAACGCTGGGCCAGCGCCGCGCTGATGGTTTCCCGAGCGTTTTTCTCCTCGTTAAAACAAGGGATCAGGATCGAAATCAGCGGATTGCCCGGCAGCGTCGGCGGCGGGGTATCCTCCCCCCACGGCCAGTGGCGTTCCAGCTGAAACCAGAAATAAAGGCCCCCGGTGATCCACAGCACTGACATAAACAGCGGCCAGAAGAAGACAAAGTCGAGGATAAGCTCGCCGGTAAATACCGCTGCGACGCCTAACGGCAGCCCGAATACGAGGCATAAAATGCACAATGCGATGATGCGATCAGTCATGGTCAGGGTACCACCAGGAAGAAAATTGCGGCCTGATACGGGAGATATCAGGCTGGTTGTTAATAAAATCGTCAGGGTAGTAGCCGTAGTTTTTGACGCCGTTCAGCCGCAGCAAACGCATCCAGTCCGCCAGCTGCTGGTCGGGAATGGCGTTTTGCTGGCGTCGGTTCCAGTCTCGGGCCTGCAGTTCAAAGATGGTTTTCTTCAGCGCGCCCGGGTGGCTGGCGACGGCCTGGACCAGCCGCGTCAGCCAGGCCTGGCTGGCGTCAATCGGTACGGACTCCATCAGCGGCATCGCCATGGGTACCGTCCAGTCATAGGCGGCAAGGAAGTCATCCAGATTCTGCGCGAACCAGGCTTCGCTCTGCGGCTCCAGGATCGGCAGGGCGAAGAGATTACGCGCCGTTTTCACCTGCGGGCCGCGGATGGCCTGCACCGCCTGGCGTAGATCCAGAGTGAAGCGGGTCAGGGTTTGGCTTTTGAAACGCATCCATGCCTGGCGCTCTTGCGGACGTTGGGGCACCGGGCCGGCATCGTGCCCCAGACCCGTCTGCCGCCAGGCGGCGACCGCCTCCGGGCTCACGTCTTCAAAATCGGTCAGCACGGCGTCATCGTGAAACAGAATCCCGCTGAAGCTGGCGTGCCGGGCCAGATCTTCGTAGATGTCGGTGATCTGCTGGCGAACCCGGGGATCCCAGGGCGACAGGCGAACGTACGGCTGGCGGGCAAGTAACGCCTTCCCGGTTTGCGGATCCCAGCGCTGAACGCGCGGCAGATCGGACGAGAGATCGAAGGCCAGCACCGGCATCCAGGCATAGACCTTCACCCCGCCGCGGGTCTGCAACTGCCAGGAGACGAAGTTAAACAGGTCGGCGCGCATCGGCAGCCAGCGGTTGGGGAAATAGAGCGACTTGACCGTGCCGTCGCCTTGCGGGTCGGAAAAGGCCTGCAGAAAGACATGGCTGATTTTCATGTCATAGACGCGCTGCACCAGCTTATCGATATTTTTCGCCTGCTGGACGGGATTGGGGTCATAGACATAGTCCAGATCCACATGCATCACCCGAACAGGATCGGCTTCCTGAATCTGGGTTACGGCGTTGGCAAAGGCCTTGATCGACGGGTTACCGGCGATCAGCATGCGCGGAATATTGTCCAGATCTTTCACATTGCCCAGGCCGTCGTTCAGCGTAAACGCCAGCTGATACCCCTGCTGTTTGGCGATAGCCAGGGTGCTGCCGCTGGCGGCGCCATAGGGCCACACCCAGGCGCGCGGCGCTTTCCCGGCGACCTCGTGGATTTTCGCCGTCACTTTCTGCACGTCATCGGCCATGCGCCGGGTAAACTGCGCGTCGCTTTCATAGCGGCCGGTGGTTTTATCCCAGCCGCGGTTGGCGGCGGCGGGCTCGCGGCTGCCCTGCGGATTGGCCGGCAGACCGTAGTGCGAGGCCCAGGTGTGCGCGCCGATCTCCACCAGCGGCGAGCGGCTGAGCTCGCGCACCATCTCCCAGGTAGCGAAGCGCTCGCGCGGCGTCATCAGGCCGCCAAAATTAACGGGCTGGTCAGCGGGAGTGTCCACCCAGCTGCCCACCGGCGCCCACAGCGCCGGAACATTCCAGGCTTTAAGTAGCGGCCAGACGCGGGTGTAAAAGCTGCTATAGCCATCGTCGAAGCTGAGAAGAAAAGCCTTGGCCGGCAGCGGCTTAACGCCATGGTGTGCATCGAGAATGTCCTGGACGCTCACCGCATGGTACCCGTGATCCAGCAGCCAGGCGATCTGCTCGTTGAGCGCACTGGTGCGCACTGAAAGATAACGCTGGTCGGCGGCATCGTCTTCGACGTCATGGTAGGCCAGCACCAGAAAGCGATCCGCCGGCCAGGGTTGATTGGCCTCCGGTTGGGGGCGCTGCTGCGGGGCGAGGAAGGGGACTTCCTCAGCACGCACGCTGAAGATAAGGCACAGCCAGACGAGAAGCATCAGGCCGTTGCGCAGGGTCGTGTTCAGCATGGTCATCCTTAAAACCGTATATTTGCATCAAGAGTGATGGCGAGGTTGTTTTCGCGTTTACCGTCGTAGGGGCGTTTGTCCCAGTTCAGCATCACCCCGGTGTCGACGACGTTGTTCCAGCGCAGGCGCTGCCCATAACCCAGCACCGTGATCGCCCCGGCGGCGTGATTTTTTTGCCAGTAGCTGCCGCCGCCGGCGAGCAGCTGCTGGCTCCAGACGGTGTCATAGCGCTGGTAAAGCATGTGATCGACGGCCAGCGCCGCGGTGGCGGCGAGGTCCCGTGCCGGACTGTAGTAGGCGGTGTCGGTGCGGCTATTGGCGCTGGCCGACAGACCGGGCTGCAGATCCAGCGTTAACCACGGCGTCTGCCAGAGGCGCTCTTTACCGGAGAGGGTGTACTCCTGGCGGCGGTTGCGATCGGTAAACCGGCTGGCGGCCACGCTGACGCGGTATTCCCGGCGTTCGTTTTGATACCAGCGCAGCCAGCCTTCGCCGCGGTTGGCGCTGACGCCGTTGCGTAACGCGCGCAGCGGAGTCTGCTGCGAAATCCGCTCCAGTTCGCCGCCCAGCTGCCAGCGATCGCTGACGTCGTGGGCGGCGGAAAGGCGGACGCCGGGCTTGTTCTCGCCGTGAAAATTGACGCTGGAGAGTTCAAGCTCGCCCCAGTAGTCGCGCGGGCGCCATTCAACGCCGGCGAACAGCTGGCGACGGCTGCCTTTCCCCTCTTCAAAATTGCCTTCAGCGAAGCGGTGCCCGCCGAACAACCGCCAGCTGTCGGCTAGCGGCGGGCTGTAGATCGCCGTCTCAAAACTGAGGTCGTGGGTGCCGCTCACCGGGTTGTCGGAGTGCAGCCCTTTGCCAACGCTCAGGCGAAGTTCGGAAAGATGATGGACCTCGCGCGCTCTGGCCAGGCGCTGGGTATTCAGATCCCGTGGCGAGCGGGCGACGACGTCGTCAGTCAGCAGATCCATTTGCCGCCACTCCTGCAGATCGAGGGCGACCCAGGCCTGCTGGCGCTCCAGCTGCAGGCTGGAGGGTTCCAGAGATTCCGCTGCTTTTAGCTGGCTTTCGGCGGCTCGCGGTAGCCCTCTGTCCTGCAGAAGGGCGGCATAATCTATCTGCAGGCCCTGATTGCCGGGGGCCGTTGCCGCCAGGCGCTGCATCCGGGCTTCGGCCTGCGGCAGGGCGTTGGTGGCCGCTAAATAGTGCACGTTAAGCGACTGTGCGGTGAGCCAGTCGTCATTCGGCTGCGGCGTCGGCGAACCGTAGAGACGACGGATGTAGGGTGCATTCCGGGTGAGGCGGGCGACATACTGTTGCGCCGCCGGGTACTGACCGGTGTCCAGCAGGGCGTAGAAAAGCTCGTGTTCCTCATTCTGTTGGCTTGTCAGCCACGAGGGATGCTGGTGAATAAGCGTCAGCGCAGGCTCAATTTGCTTAAGGGCGATATAAGAGGAGATGACCCAGCCGATGGCCCAGTCGGGAACGGTCTGCTGCTGCGCGATGAGATTTTGGTATTCACGGATGACCTGCGCGTAATCTGCATTGGCGTACAGCGCACCCAGACGATCAATGCGCGCCCGGATGATGTCGGGCGCAGCCTGTGGGTCGGGGTGCCAGGCGGCAATCATCGCGTCGTATTGCGCCAGGGCCGTGCGGGCCAGCGCGTAACGCGCGTTTTCTTCGCGGGAAGGGGTATCGGCAAGGCGCACCAGTTCGGCGGCGGCGTTCAACTGCAGATTGCGCTTTTCCGCAGGCGTCAGTTCGACGCTATTCGCCAGGCCGAGAGCAGGGGAATCGATCCGGTTGCGGGTCAGGGTCGCCATCAGGCTGGCCAGCGCGGCTTTGTTTTGCGGCTCACGATCGAGGATCTGCGTGTCCACCAACAGCTGGTCCCAGCTTTTGCCAAGCCGCAGGTAGACATAAGAGAGCGTCTGCAGGTGGGCAACGCTCGCCTGCTCCGCTACCAGGCGACGCGCTTCGCTGAGCGCCTCGCCGTCCTTGCGGGCATCGGCCAGCGTTTTGATATAGCCGATACGATAATCGTCACTGTCAGGGGCCTGGCTGAGAGCCTGCTGCCAGAGGGTGAGCGAGGCTTGCCACTGTTTCTGGTTACGCAGGGCCTGTGCCGCCGCGGCGGTACCGCGTGCGGGAAGCGGCATATAAACCTGATAGCGTCGCCAGACTTTCACCACTTCATCGTCCTGGCCGGCCCAGAGAGCTACCTGCAGCCAGTCCGCCACCTGAGAAGGGGTTAAGGCATGCCGCAGCTGGTACTGCTGAAGATAAGAGAGAAAGGGGGCGTACTGGCCTTGACGCGCTTGCAGGATCTGCTGGTCATAGAGCGAATCTGCTCCCTGAACCAGCGCCGGGAAGAGCAAAAGCAAGCCGATTGACAGCGAGAGTTTCGTGTTGCGATTAAACAATAACGTATTTGAATAAGGTGATCTTTCCATTTCTATTTGCCATATGTTCATCAAGAATCCATTGCACAACACGACCGTCCTTTGACGGTGAGTTAAAGGATGAGGATGGTCCCATTTAGCTGACTGGCACTGCGGGTGAATGACTTATTGCAAACTAATAAACATATCTCCTGTTGATAATTGAATGGATAATTTATACCCGATACGGCAGCGGATAAATATGGATAAATGATGGGCTGCGTTTTAAGATAATTCTGTAAAATCGACTTAATTCGAGCGGCGTTGTTGAAGTTGGTTTCTTTAACTTACTGAAATAAATAAAAAAGAGAGAGGGTTGGAATTTTGTTTCAAAATTGATGTGCTGCTTATATTGTGAAGAGGTTGGTGGTTTTTACTGGATATTTAAGATGATTTCTGACAAAAATTCTCAATGCCAAAAAAAGCATCTTTTCTGTGGATTTTTTTTATTTATAATTAATCCGTTTATTTTCCATCAGAACGCAAGGAGGGTTTTCACAGCCAGAGTCAGATGCCGCGCTAATGATAAATCACAGGTCTCGTTATTTTTACCGCCATGCGAAGCGTCCAAAGGGGGAAGGAAAACGTCTGGTTGACGAGAATTTGTTGATTAAATGTTAAAGGGACGATTTGTGGCAACTTCAATGATATTGGTTACTCAGGATTACTATCTTTTTCAAGGGGTTAAGAATTTCTTTCCTGATATCATTCAGTTAGATTCTAGCGGAAAAACGATTTTAGATAATGAGGTTGATGAGGTCTCTCTGCTGGTTGATAGCCGTTCGCCGCTTTGTCATTACGATTACCTGGTGATGGAGGCGGCACAATCCAGAAAGCGAATATGTTGTATCGTCCTCGATATGCGCCATCGGGAAGAGCATTTACTGAGTCTGAAATCGTTTTTAAACATGTCATTATCACCCGCCGATATGGCGACATTATTTGGTCTTTTTCTGGAGATGAAGAGCAAGCGGCTGACCAAAGAGTGGTTTGACGATCTGCGCTTAAGTTTGTCTGAACAGTTAATGCTACGTTTGCTTGGGGCGGGTATGACCATGGAGGAGGTGGCGGTGAATCTGAATACCTCGGTAAAAAGCCTTTACCGGAAGCGCACTGCGCTTTATGAGCGACTGGGGTTAGATAATTTTAATGAAGCCTGCTTATTTATCTTCAGAAATAAACTGCTGGAGCACTCCGTTAGGTCGCCATGAGGCTTGGTTGTACAGGGAGTGGATGACATCGCAAGGTATTTGATAACGGAAATATAATAAATTAAATAGCTATTGATAGGTACAACCGTCGATACCGTCCGGTATCCATGGCGGCGTTCGACATATAATTCCGGAGCTCTTTGGAAGTAATTACCGCGAATGCGGTTTGCTATGCACAGCGATTATTATAATGAATATATTCCTTGCGCTGCACAGGAATAGTTTTGTCATAAATTAACTCTACCATGGTATTCCGGCCCAGGTGTCGGAATACCATGGGATATCGTGAAAGCATCAGAGGAGCGAGGTGGATGAGAATAAGGGACAGTATTGCTGAACGGTTAGAGGCGAGTGGGCTCTACCGTCGGGCGGCATCCAGATGGATTGAGGTGATGCAGCGCTGCCTGAACGATGATGACAGAGAGTGGATCCGTCACCATCGTAATCAGTGTCTGAAAAAGGCGCAACGTCCGCAAGCGCCGAAAGAGGAGTTTGCCGACCTCCACCAGGCGGCCAAAGAGACACAATATCGCATGGGTATCGCGAAGCCCTATGGCGAAGCGTTCAGGCTGCCCGGCAAAGGGAAAACGGCCGCCGAGTAATCCCTTTCTTCATGGCGTTTGCCTGACGTCTTCGTCTTATCCGGCCTACGGGTCCCCCCGCAGGCTCAAACAGCGTAGGCACGCGCAAGCACAGTGCCACCGGGCGATACACATCAGACGCCGTACCTGCGGTTGTGCCGGATGGCGGCATAAATGCCTTATCC
>NZ_KV793004.1:0-29072 GCF_001808325.1 Klebsiella sp. HMSC16C06 | reverse complement strand
AGTGGTGCCCGGACTCGGACTAACGCCGCAGGCGTTGAACAGCGCGCGTGTCGCGCTGGCCCCGAAGGGGTGAGCCGCTGTGCGGCGAATAATCGAACGGAGTTCGATGAAGAGTCCGGATGCAGAAAAGCAAAAACCCGCCTTTTGGGCGGGTTCTTTAAATAGTGGTGCCCGGACTCGGAATCGAACCAAGGACACGGGGATTTTCAATCCCCTGCTCTACCGACTGAGCTATCCGGGCAACGGGGCGCATTAAACCGTAATCGCCGCGCCTCGTCAACGAAATTTATCTGTTTTGCAGCAGACTGAACAATCTATCACCACATTGCGCTAAAAGCACGCGTCTTCAGGCAAAAAACAGCGTCCAGGCCGCTGAAATTGGCATCGCCAGCACCAGCGCAGGCAGCATATTCACCACCGCAAACATTTTTATCCCGCAGATGCGCAGCCCGGTGGCCACCAGCAGCATACCGCCGACGGCGCTGAAATCCGCCAGCATCATCGGGGTAGTAAGCGGCATAATGATCGCCGCGCAGGCCGCAAGAGTCAGCTGGATGAGCAGCATCGGCACGCTGATGGCGGCGACGGCAATGCCCAGGGTGCAGGCGAAAATGGTGGCAGTGAAAAAGTCGAGAAACGCTTTAGCAATCAGAATGCTGGCGTCGCCAGTCATCCCTTCGCGCATGGCGCCGAAGACGCCGGTGCCGCTGGCGCAGAACAGGACGATAATCGCCACATAGCTCTGAATATAAGACTCATGAGCCGAAGCCTTTTTCTTGCCTTTCGCTGACATCAACTGCTGGAGTTTACTGACCAGCGTATTGATGCCTTTTTCCATATTGCATATTTCGCCGAGCAGCGTCCCCACCAGGGTCGACAGCACCATCACTGGCAGATTGGCGCACTTAATGACCAGTAAAATGCCGATGCCTAATGACGCCAGGCCAAAAATTGAGGTCATTGATGTGCGGATCCGTTCCGGCAACCGTTGACTGAGCAAGGCGCCCAGCACACCGCCGACCAGCACCGCGCTGGCGTTAATAAAAGGTCCTGTAACCACGCTGACTCCTGTTAAATATCCCTGATAACCGCATTATTATGACGTTAACCCGCCGCGAAAGCTTGTGTATCCGTGATATAAGTGCATACGGTTTTCATCTTGCGCCTGTTCGGGAAAGGTGCCATGATTGCGCGAATTTTCTCCTCCCTGATATGAGGCCGCCGATGACGACACTGCCATTATCTCGCCAGCGACGTCGCGCACAGATGCGCGGGGTGCCTCATCTTGCTACGCTTACTCCTCTGTTCACCATGCGGTGAAGGACACGTATGCTCACTGTAGGGCAACAGTAAGATCGGACGCGTCTGCTTTTACTGATGTCCGGCGGTCGGAGCTGAAATCCGTCAGACCCGGACACATCGTTGGGCAAGGTTTCCTTGTCTGAGATTTTTACACTCCCGATACGGGCATTTGCGCTTATGAAATCCATGCACATTGCCGCCAGCTGCGAGCTGGTCACCCGCTTGTCCACCCACCGTCGCGTTGTGGCGCTGGACAGTACCGATTTTACCGATGTGGCGGCAGTCGTCATCACCGCGGCGGACAGTCGCAGCGGCATCCTTGCTCTCCTCAGACGCAGCGGATTTAATCTGCCGGTCTACCTGCTGAGTGAGACGGCGGTCGAGAGGCCAGAGGGGGTGCAGGCGGTGATCGCCGGTAAAGATCAGGAGTGGCTGGAGCTGGAGGCGGCGGCCTGTGATTATGAAGCGCGTCTGCTGCCGCCGTTTTTCAATACTCTGACCCAGTACGTTGAGATGGATAACAGCACTTTTGCCTGTCCGGGGCATCAGCACGGGGCGTTTTTCAAAAAGCACCCTGCAGGCCGTCAGTTCTATGACTTTTTTGGCGAAAATGTCTTTCGCGCCGACATGTGCAACGCCGATGTGAAATTAGGCGATCTGCTGATCCACGAAGGGTCGGCCAAGCACGCGCAGAAGTTCGCTGCGAAAGTGTTCAATGCGGATAAAACCTACTTCGTCCTCAACGGCACCTCGGCGGCCAACAAAGTCGTGACCAATGCGCTGTTGACCCGCGGCGATCTGGTGCTGTTCGATCGTAACAACCACAAGTCAAACCATCACGGGGCGCTGATTCAGGCGGGGGCGACGCCGGTCTATCTTGAAGCCGCGCGCAATCCGTTCGGTTTTATCGGCGGCATTGACGAGCGCTGCTTTGATGAGCATTACCTGCGGGATCTCATCCGCGAAGCGGCGCCTGAGAAAGCCAATGCCTCCCGCCCGTTTCGTCTGGCGGTGATCCAGCTGGGGACCTACGACGGCACGGTCTATAACGCCCGCCAGGTGGTGGATAAAATAGGCCACCTCTGCGATTACATCCTGTTCGACTCGGCGTGGGTGGGCTATGAGCAGTTTATCCCGATGATGGCCGACTGCTCGCCGCTGCTGCTGGAGCTGACCCCGGACGATCCGGGTATTTTTGTCACCCAGTCCGTGCACAAGCAGCAGGCCGGCTTCTCACAGACGTCGCAGATCCATAAAAAGGATAACCATCTGCGCGGCCAGGCGCGTTTCTGTCCGCACAAGCGGCTGAATAACGCCTTTATGCTGCATGCCTCCACCAGCCCGTTCTATCCGCTGTTTGCCGCGCTGGACGTCAACGCCAAAATTCATGAAGGTGAGAGCGGCCGCCGCCTGTGGGCCGAGTGTGTGGCTCTGGGCATCGAGGCGCGCAAAGCGATCATCGCTAACTGCAAGATGATCCAGCCCTTTATTCCGCCAGTGGTGGCGGGGCGTCCATGGCAGGATCACCCGACCGAGGCGATCGCCCGGGAGCGCCGCTTCTTCAGCTTCGAACCCGACGCGCGCTGGCATGGTTTTGAGGGCTATGCGGACGACCAGTATTTTGTCGACCCGTGCAAGCTGCTGCTGACCACCCCGGGCATTGACGCTGAAAGCGGGGAGTACAGTGAGTTCGGCATCCCGGCGACCATTCTGGCGCATTATCTGCGTGAAAACGGCATCGTGCCGGAGAAGTGCGATCTCAACTCGATTCTGTTCCTGCTGACGCCGGCGGAGAGCGCCGAA
Organism: Klebsiella sp. HMSC16C06; assembly: GCF_001808325.1. Taxonomy (NCBI): domain Bacteria; kingdom Pseudomonadati; phylum Pseudomonadota; class Gammaproteobacteria; order Enterobacterales; family Enterobacteriaceae; genus Klebsiella; species Klebsiella sp. HMSC16C06. Next base: position 25,967 of record NZ_KV793004.1, on the reverse strand, counting down.
AAAATGGCGCAGCTGGTGGCGATGCTGGGACAGTTCGAACAGCATATTGAATCGGATACGCCGCTGGCCGACGTGCTGCCGACCATCTACAACAAGTATCCGGTGCGCTATCGCGATTATACCCTCCGCGAACTGTGCCAGGAGATGCACGATCTGTACGTCAGCTTTGATGTGAAGAGCCTGCAAAAGGAGATGTTCCGTAAACGGAGCTTCCCGCGCGTGGTGATGAATCCGCAGGATGCTAACCGCGAATTTATCCGCGGCAACGTGGAGCTGGTGCGTCTGAGCGAGGCGGAAGGCCGCGTTGCGGCAGAGGGGGCGCTGCCCTATCCGCCAGGGGTATTATGCGTGGTGCCCGGTGAGATCTGGGGCGGGGCGGTACTGCGCTATTTCCTCGCGCTGGAGGAGGGAGTCAATATGCTGCCGGGTTTCTCGCCGGAGCTGCAGGGGGTTTACAGCGAAACGGATCCGGATGGCATTAAGCGGCTGTACGGTTACGTGCTGAAGGGATAAAAAAACGCCCCGCCGAGCAGGCGGGGCGTTTTGCTTGTGACGATCAGGCGCTCTGCTGGGCGGCGGTCGGTTGTCTGACGTGTTTGTATTTGAACAGCGCCACGAAGGCAAAGGCCAGCACCAGCGAATAGCCAGCGAAAATCAGCCATACGCTCTGCCAGTTAGTGATCCCCTCGACGGTAAAGTGCTCAACCACTTTGCCGCTCACCATCCCGCCAAGAATACAGCCGAAGCCGTTGGTCATCATCAGGAACATCCCCTGGGCGCTGGCGCGGATTTCCGGACGAACCTCTTTCTCAACGAACACCGAACCGGAGATGTTGAAGAAGTCGAAGGCGCAGCCGTAGACGATCATCGACAGCACCAGTAGTACAGTGCCGAACGGTGTCGGGTCGCCAAAGGCGAACAGGCCGAAGCGCAGCATCCACGCCACGATACTAATCAGCATCACGTTCTTAATGCCGTAGCGGCTAAGGAAGAACGGGATGGTCAGGATAAACAGCGTTTCGGAGATCTGCGAAATCGACATCAGCACTGATGCGTGCTCGACGATAAAGCTGCCGGCAAACAGCGGATCTTTATCGAAGCTATGCAGGAAGGTGTTGCCGAACATATTGGTGATTTGCAGTTCGGCACCGAGCATCATCGAGAAGATAAAGAAGATAGCCATGCGCTTGTTTTTAAACAGCGCAAAGGCGTTAAGCCCCAGCATCTCCGTCCAGCTTTGATTGCGCTGGGCGTTGGCGACCGGAATATGCGGCAGCGTCAGGGTGAACAGCGCCAGCAAGACCGACAGCGTCGCGCCAATGTACAACTGCATATGGCTCAGTTCGAAGCCCGAGAAGCTGACGCCCCACATGGCGAGGATAAAGCCGATGGTGCCCCAGATACGAATTGGCGGGAAATCGGTGACGATATCCAGCCCCGCCGACTGCAGGCGATAGTAAGAGATGGTGTTAATCAGCCCCAGCGTCGGCATATAGGCCAGCGAGTTGAGGAGGATCACAAGGAACATCTCGCCCGGCGTGGTGACCTGCGCCGCCAGATACAGCGTTAACGCGCCGACCAGGTGGCAGATGGCGTATACCCATTTGGCGCTGATCCATTTATCGGCGACGATGCCGAGCAGCGTTGGCATCAGGACGGCGGCGATGCCGAGCGAGCTATACACTGCGCCGATTGCCGCGCCGTCAAACTTCAGCGTGACAAACATGTACGAGCCGAGCGTGGTCAGCCAGCTCCCCCAAAGGCAGAACTGCAGGAACGACAGTATTTTTAGCTGCAGCTTAAGATTCATGTATTTATCCTCACGAATGTGGGCTTGTTATGTTTATTAAATAACATAACCACCGTTATTTTGATGCGATTCTATCATTCAGGGGTGAGGAGCTTCTGTTAACTGCCGCAGAAAATCGAAAAGATATTACGAAGTATGTCCTATAAAAAAGAGAGGCCCAGTGCGATGTCCGGGCCTGTAAGAGAGGGGGGTTATTTGCGGCGATAGCTTTTCTGCGCAGTGTTAACTTTATACAGATACCGGCGCGATTCGGCCGACGGATGGCGGGTGGTGAGCGTCTGGTAGACGTCGCCTGGCGCCATGCTGTTAATGATGTTCGCCGCCTGGACTTTATCGCTGGAGAACACGCGCAGTACGCTGCCGGCGCCGCCGTTATAGGCGGTGATCACCGCGTAGCGACGCGAGGTGGGGTTATCGATGCCGGCGAGATAAACATTGTTCAGCATCGCCAGATAAGCGGTGCCGGTATCGATGTTATTCGCCGGGTCAAACAGATAGCTGCGGCTCGGCAGGCCGGATTTGCCCTGCGAACGGAAGACGTCTTTCCCCGCGCTGTGCTGGACGACCTGCATCAGCCCCATGGCATCCGCGTGGCTCACCGCATAGGGGTTAAACGATGATTCTGTTTGCATAATCGCAAGGATCAGCGACTCATCAACGCCGTATTTACGCGAGGCCTGGCGCACCATGCCGAGGTATTTATGCGCACGTTTGTCGAGGTGGTTTGGTACCAGGTTGATGGTGATGCTGTAGATCACGCGCAGGCCATTGTTGCGGCTCTTGAGGCGGGTTTGCAGCAAATAATCGGCGTAGCGCGCGGCGCGCCACTCCCAGCGAATCGACGCGCCGGTGTTATCCACCACCTGACCATAGAGGAACGGCTCTTTGGAGATCTGAATATCATCGACGTCGGAATAGAGGTCAATGGAGTTGGGGTCATCGCCCATCAGCAGCGTTTTGATGATCGCCTGGCGCAGTCGTCCGCGCGGATCGGTGCCCGCGATGGTCTCGACGGTGATCGTCCCGGCATCAAAGTTGATGTGGCTGCGGGTTTGATATTGATCGGTATATTTAACGTAGTCCTTCGGCCCGGCGAGCAGGACTTCGTTATACCCCCAAATGTTCTCGATGTTATGGGCAAACTGGCCCATCAGGATATCGAATCCGTTCGTGTCCTTGACCCAGGCCTCGTTGTATTCGGTGCCTTTTTTATTGGAGCTGGAACACGAAACGAGCAACGGCGCAATCAGCGCGAGCGCTAAGTATTTTTTCATCATTCCGGGCGTGCGTGTTGTGTTTGTTTTTAAAAGGCCGCAGGGCCCTTACTGTTTTTCCGGCGGCGTGTAGCCTTCGATATGCACGTCTTTCCCTTCAAACAGGAACTGCACCATCTCCTGCTCCAGCAGCTTGCGGTGCTCCGGGTTCATCATGCTGAGTTTTTTCTCGTTGATCAGCATGGTCTGCTTGTGCTGCCACTGCGCCCAGGCTTCTTTGGAGATTTCGTTGTAAATGCGCTTCCCGAGTTCGCCCGGATAGAGCTGGAAATCCTGGCCGTCCGCTTCACGCTGCAGGAAAGTACAAAAAATGGTTCTGCTCATAATCACTCCTCTTTGATAGCCGAAAAATTTATACCGGCGTTCCGGCTTTTAACTGTTGCAACAAGCGCTCCACGGGGGCCGCCAGTCCGACCGACGGCGGCTGCGCTAAGTTATACCAGAGTGCGTTGCCTTCATCCATGCATGCGCCAGATGAGTGCACTGTAAGCCACATCGGCACAATATCCAGGTGGAAATGGCTGAAAGTGTGGCGAAAGGCGGTTAATTGCGTCAGATTATCGGCCTTTATCTGACGCTGCGCCAGCCACTCGCGCAGCTCCGCTTCGTCTGCAAACTGCGGAAAACAGAATAGTCCGCCCCACAAACCCACCGGCGGACGCTGGGAGAGAAACACCTCGTCGCCGTGCTGCATCAGCAGGAAATAGCCGGTGCGTTCCGGGATGGTCTGCTTCGGTTTTTTACCCGGATATTCCGCCCATGAATGATTCGCGTAGGCCACGCAGCCATTGCTCAACGGGCACAGCTCGCACTTCGGCTTCGAGCGGGTGCAAACCATCGCCCCGAGATCCATCATCGCCTGGTTGAAGCGTTCTACCCCTTGCGCCGGGGTCACCTCTTCGCTGATATCCCACAGCCGTTTTTCGACCTCTTTTTTTCCCGGCCAGCCGCTGACAGCATAGCAGCGGGCGAGCACGCGCTTCACGTTGCCGTCGAGAATCGGATAATGCTGACCGAGCGAAAGCGACAAAATCGCCCCTGCCGTTGAACGCCCGACGCCGGGCAGCGCGGCCACTTCCTCAAAGGATTGCGGGAAGATGCCGCCATGCTGTGTCGCCACCTGCTGGGCGGCTTTATGTAAATTGCGCGCCCGCGCGTAGTAGCCAAGGCCGGTCCACAGATGCAGCACCTCATCCAGCGGCGCGTTGGCTAAATCAACCACCGTTGGGAAACGCGCCATAAAGCGTTCAAAATACGGGATTACCGTGGTCACCTGGGTTTGTTGCAACATCACTTCGGAGAGCCATACTTTGTAGGGCGTCTTGGCGATTTGCCAGGGCAGGGTTTTACGCCCGTATTTGTCGTACCAGTCCAGGACCTGGGCTGAAAATTGCGCGGCGAGAAAAGTCAAAGCTATGGCTCCGGGATCGCGATTACAGGGTGGCAGATTGCAGCACAAGGGCGAGTGGCTGTAAACCCTTGCATCCGCCGGGTAACTTTGGATAATGCCCGTTTTCCGAACACTTTCACTAGCAGACTTAACTTTTATGAAAAACGACGTCATTTCTCCGGAATTCGATGAAAACGGTCGCCCGCTGCGCCGTATTCGTAGCTTCGTCCGTCGCCAGGGGCGCCTGACGAAAGGGCAGCAGCATGCGCTGGATAACATTTGGCCGGTGATGGGCGTTGAATTCAACGATGCGCCACTCGATTTCGCTGCCCTGTTTGGCCGCGACGCGCCGGTCACACTAGAAATTGGTTTCGGCATGGGGGCTTCGCTGGTGGCGATGGCGAAAGCCAAACCGGAACAGAATTTCCTCGGCATTGAAGTGCACTCCCCGGGCGTTGGCGCCTGTCTGGCTTCTGCTGAAGAAGAAGGTGTGCAAAATCTGCGCGTGATGTGTCACGATGCGGTGGAAGTGCTGCATACCATGATCCCGGATAACTCACTGAATATGGTGCAGCTGTTTTTCCCTGACCCGTGGCATAAAGCGCGTCATAATAAACGTCGTATCGTGCAGCCGCCTTTCGCTGAGCTGGTCAAAAGCAAACTGAAACTCGGCGGCGTCTTCCATATGGCGACCGACTGGGAAGCCTATGCCGTGCATATGCTGGAAGTGATGTCCTCGCTGGAAGGCTATCGTAACCAGTCGGCAAGCAACGATTACGTACCGCGCCCGGAATCGCGCCCGGTAACCAAATTTGAACAGCGTGGCCATCGTCTCGGCCACGGCGTATGGGACTTAATGTTCGAGAGGGTGAAATAATGGCCAAGAATCGTAGCCGTCGTCTGCGTAAAAAAATGCATATCGACGAGTTTCAGGAGTTAGGCTTCTCCGTCGCCTGGCGTTTCCCGGAAGGGACCACCGAAGAGCAGATCGACCAGACGGTCAACGATCTGATCGAAGAGGTGATTGAGCCGAACAAGCTGGCCTTCGACGGCAGCGGCTATCTCTCCTGGGAAGGGCTCATCTGCATGCAGGAGATCGGTAAGTGCACCGAAGAGCATCAGGCCATCGTACGCCAATGGCTGGAAGCGCGTAAGTTAGAGGATGTGCGCACCAGCGAACTTTTTGACGTCTGGTGGGACTAAGTTTGACAAGGGTCGGCAACTGCCGGCCCGTTTTGTCTTAAGGGAGTTTTATGATGCGTAAAACGCTGCTGGCGGTGGCACTCTCCGTCACCGCTTTGTCTGCCCATGCGGACTACCAGTGTAGCGTCACGCCGCGTGACGATGTGATCCTCAGCCCGCAGCAGGTGCAGGTGAAAGGGGAAAACGGCAATCTGGTGATAAAGCCGGACGGCAACCTGACCTTTAACGGTAAAGCCTATACTCTGAGCGCCGCCCAGCGCGAGCAGGCGCAGGATTATCAGGCCAGTCTGCGCAGCAGCCTGCCGTGGATTGACGAAGGCGCGCGCTCGCGAGTCGAAAAAGGCCGCAAGGCGCTGGATAAAATCATTACCGAACAGGTTGGCGCCAACAGCAGCATGCATGGTCGCCTGACCAAGCTGGACGCGCAGCTGAAAGAACAGATGAACCGCATCATTGAGCGCCGCAGCGATGGCCTGACCTTCCACTATAAAGCTATCGACCAGGTACGTGCCGATGGTCAGCAGCTGGTGAATCAGGCGATGGGCGGCATTCTGCAGGACAGTATTAACGAGATGGGCGCGAAAGCAGTGCTCAAAGGCGGCGGCAACCCGCTGCAGGGCATTCTCGGCAGCCTCGGCGGCCTGCAAACGGCCATTCAGGATGAATGGAAAAACCAGGAGGCCGATTTCCAGCAGTTTGGTAAGGACGTCTGCAGCCGGGTGGTCTCGCTGGAGGATAGCCGGAAATCGCTGGTTGGCTCGTTAAAATAAAGACATGGCGGTCCGCTTTCCGGCAGGACCGCCTCTGCGTTTACTCGTTCAGAAATAACTCAAGCAGGGAATTCAAAAACAGCTTACCGTGCTCGGTAATCTGCCAGTTCTGCTCGTCTTCCTGCAGATAGCCCTGGGCTATCGCCGCATCCAGCTGCGGGCGGATCGCCGCTTCCTCAAGACCGGTATAGCGACTAAATTCTGCGCGCGGCGCGGCCTCCAGCAGGCGGAAACGGTTCATAAAGAACTCGAATGGTTTATCCGCCTCTTCCACATCATGCTGACGCTCGAGGTAACGGCCTTCCATATACCCGCGCGGGTGGCGGGTTTTGGCGGTCCGCAGAATGCGTCCGTCAGGGAAGGTTATCTTACCGTGCGCGCCGCAGCCGATGCCGAGGTAGTCGCCAAAGCGCCAGTAGTTGAGATTATGCTGACACTGGAAGCCCGGTTTAGCGTAGGCGGACGTCTCGTACTGCTGATAGCCAGCGGCGCTTAGCAATTGATGTCCCTGCTCGAAAATATCCCATAGCGCGTCGTCATCCGGCAGCACCGGCGGCCGGGAGCCGAACAAGGTGTTCGGCTCAATGGTCAGCTGGTACCACGACAGGTGCGGCGGGTTGAGGGCAATCGCCTGACGCAGATCGTCCAGCGCCTCCTCCAGCGACTGGTCCGGCAGACCGTGCATCAGGTCGAGATTGAAGCTGCGCAGGCCGAGGCCGCTGGCGAGACGTGCTGCGCGCTTGGCCTCCTCCGGACCGTGGATCCGCCCCAGGCGCTGCAGCTTCGGTTCGCTAAAGCTTTGTACGCCGATGGAGATACGGTTCACCCCGGCGCGCTGGTAATCAACGAAGCGATCGGCCTCCACGGTGCCCGGGTTGGCTTCCATGGTGATTTCCGCCCCGGCGGCCAGCGGCAGGCAGGCGCGGACGCCATCGAGCAGGGTTTGCATGGCCGGGCCGGACAGCAGGCTTGGCGTACCGCCGCCGATAAAAATAGTGCCTATTTCCCGTCCCTGGGCATATTGCGCATCGGCCTGCAGGTCGTTTAGCAGATGCTGGACGTAATCGTCATGCGGCACCTCGCCTTTCAGCGCATGCGAATTAAAGTCGCAGTACGGGCATTTCTGCACGCACCAGGGAATATGAATATAGAGACTCAGCGGCGGCAAATTAGCCATTACGTAATGCTTCCAGTAACAGTTTTAGCGCTTGCCCACGATGGGAAATCGCGCTCTTTTCTTCACGGCTCAGTTCGGCCGCGGTTTTCCCTTCGGACGGGACGAAGAAGATCGGGTCGTAGCCGAAGCCACCCGTACCAGCGGCTTGTCGGGTGATTACCCCAGGCCAGCTGCCGTGGCACACCAGCGGCGTGGGATCCTCGGCATGGCGCAGATAGACCAGCACACAGTGGAACTGCGCCTGACGCTGGTCGTCCGGCACGTCCTTTAACGCGTCGAGCAGCTTCTCAAGATTCTGCTGGTCGGTGGCGTCGACGCCGGAATAGCGGGCGGAGTAAATACCCGGCGCGCCGCCAAGCGCATCGACGGCCAGACCGGAATCGTCGGCGATGGCCGGCAGGCCGGTGATCTGTGCCGCATGACGCGCTTTCAGAATCGCGTTTTCAATAAAGGTCAGGCCGGTCTCTTCCGCAGAGTCCACGCCCAGCTCGGTCTGAGCGACGATATCGAGACCAAAATCTTCCAGCAGCGAGGCCAGTTCGCGCACTTTACCGGCGTTGCCGGTCGCGAGGACGACTTTTTGCATGATGAATCCTGTTTATTCAGTTAGCGCCGCGACCGCAGTCGGGATCTGTTGTGGGGCGATGATTTTAACTTGCTTATGGCGACCCAGCTCGCCTTTTTCAATCAGTACCTGGCTTTTGGCGACGCGGAACTGTTTGGCGAGAAATTTCACCAGGTGGGCATTGGCCTGGCCATCAACGGGCGGGGCGGTAATGGCGACTTTGAGCTCGTCGCCATGTACGCCCACGATGCTATCGCGGCTGGCCTTCGGCTGAATGTACAGCCTCAGCACCAGCCCGTCAGCACAGGTTTCAACGGCACTCATAGCGCCATCCACAGCCCCGGCAGCAGCACGTTACCGGTGGCCTGCAGCACCTCGGCGACACCCATATTAATCACGTACAGCAGCAGCACCAGCACCATCGGTGAGAAATCGATACCGCCCATCGACGGCAGCAGGTTGCGGATAGGGCGCAGCAGCGGGTCCGCCAGCTGCATCAGCACGTACTCCACCGGACTGCGGCCCTGGCTGACCCAGCTCATGATCGCCATCAACAGCAGCACCCAGAAGATCAATGAGCCGATGGTTTTCAGCAGAATAAGCAGGGCGGAGATCCAGATGATCGGCTGGAAGGTGATCACCATAAACAGCACGATCGCTTTGATGACGCAGAGAATAAATGCCACCAGCAGCGAGGCGCTGTCAATCGGCCCCATCGCCGGGATAATCCGGCGCAGCGGCCCGACAATCGGCTGGGTGGCCTTCACCACAAACTGCGAAAACGGGTTGTAAAAGTCGCAGCGCGCCCACTGCATCCAGACGCGTAACAACACGACCATCGTGTAAAGTTCAATGACCGTTGAAAGCAGGAAAGTCAACGTCTTCATGGCGTTCCTCAGATTCCTTATTATTTGCTGTAGTCGCGCGCACCAAAAATAGCTGTGCCGATGCGCACCATCGTGCTTCCCGCCGCGATTGCGGCTTCCATATCGTCCGACATTCCCAGAGACAACGTATCGACCGTGGGGTACCGCGTTTTTAATCGCGCAAATGCTACCGCCATTTGCTGGGCGACGGCAAACTGCCTTACATATTCTGACTCAGGCGCGGGGATGGCCATCAGACCGCGCAGCTCCAGATGAGGTAACTCAGCGATCTCTGCCGCTAATCCATCGAGCGCTTCCAGCGGGATGCCGGATTTGCTCTGCTCATCGCTAATGTTGATTTGAATCAGCACCTTCAGCGGCGGCAGATGCGCCGGGCGCTGTTCGTTCAGGCGGGTGGCGATTTTCAGCCGATCGACGGTGTGGCACCAGTCAAAATGCTCTGCCACCAGCCGGCTTTTGTTGGACTGCAGGGGGCCAATAAAGTGCCACTGCAGCCCACTGACGCCGGCCTGCTGGAAATGGTTAATCTTCTCCACGCCCTCCTGGACGTAGTTTTCACCAAATGCCCGCTGGCCTGCCGCGATGGCTTCTTCGATCGCGCTCGCAGGTTTTGTTTTACTCACTGCAAGCAATGTCACTTCTTCTGGCGCACGCCCGCAACGAGCGGCGGCACCGGAGATTTTGTCCCGGACCTGTGCCAGGTTATGCGCAATATCGTTCATATTCCGAGGATGAGTTATGAAGCTGGAAGAAATCGTAGCCCTTAGTGTAAAGCATAATGTCTCCGATCTACACCTGTGCAATTCCGCCGCACCGCGCTGGCGGCGGCAGGGCAAGCTGGAGCCCGCCCCGTTTCCCGCGCCGGATATCCCGGATTTACTCAACTGCTGGCTTGATGCCGCACAGTTACAGCACTGGCAGGAACACGGCCAGATTGACTTTGCGCTGACCCTGGTCTGCGGTTCGCGGCTGCGCGCCAGCGCTTTCGCCCATACGCGTGGAATATCGCTGGTGCTACGCCTTCTGCCTGAACAGTGCCCGCGTCTGGAGACGCTGGGCGCCCCGCCTGCGCTGAGCGAGCTGCTGGCGGAAGAGAGTGGCCTGCTGCTGGTCACCGGAGCGACGGGCAGCGGCAAGTCGACCACCCTGGCGGCGATGGTGGGGCATCTCAACCAGCATCTTGATGGCCATATTCTGACCCTGGAGGACCCGGTGGAGTTTATCCATCACAGCGAGCGCTGCCTGATCCAGCAGCGGGAGATTGGCCGTCATTGTCCTTCGTTCGCCGCGGCGCTCCGCGTGGCGCTGCGCCAGGATCCGGATGTGATCCTGCTCGGGGAGCTACGCGACAGCGAAACCATTCGTCTGGCGTTAACGGCTGCGGAGACCGGACATCTGGTAATGGCGACATTACATACCCGCGGCGCGGCGCCGGCGGTGGAGAGATTGATCGATGTCTTTCCGGCAGAGGAGAAAGATCAGGTTCGTAGTCAGCTGGCCGGAAGCCTGTGCGCGGTGCTGGCGCAAAAATTGTTACCTGCACGTCAGGACGGGAGAGTTGCGCTATACGAGCTTTTGGTCAATACCCCCGCAGTAGCTAACTTGATCCGTGAAGGAAAAGTGCACCAGTTGCCCGGCATAATGCAGACCGGGATGCAGGCCGGAATGCTGACATTTACGCAGAGTTTTCAGCAACGTGTCGCCGCAGGCGAGCTGTAAGAGAAGCGTGAAGCAGACAGGGCGGGTTAAATGATATGTTAACTGAATGTTTGATGGCTGTTTATTTATATTATTTGGTAATACAAATAACCATTCTGAATAAATTCAAATAACACATTCAGTTGCGATATGTCGACAGTGAATACGCATTTCCAGGAAAAAAGTTTGATTACCTTTTGACAGCTTTGAGGTATTCGATTTATGCTGTTTACGGGAATAGGATGATTCTCATGGAATAACGTTTCAATTTGTAAATTGCCAAGGCTATTTATAAATTCACGACTGTTTGTATATTTTTTTATTCATTTAACCACCATGGCGGTGGGTAGCAGCTAAGGAGAGTTTTAAGTGATTAATTTAAATGGAAATTCATCATCTTCTCGTCAGGTCACATTTATTACCCATCCGTCAATTCAGAGCAAAGCTTTTGCCAGCTATCTGAGCGAAACCCTGATGGCACCAGTGGTTTTACAAAATATTAATAAACCACTGGCACAGCGCCTGGCGAAAGATTCTGTAATATTATTTGATATCGCAGTTTCAAATAAGAAATTAAATGGGGTATGGCGAGATATTATTCGACTGCAGGCAGATAATCCTCGCTTGTTGATTATCAATAGCGCACAAAAGTATGAGTTATACGAAATGGCGCAGTGGCCGGCTTTATATGGCGTGTTCCGCCATGACGATGATGAATCGCGCTTAATTGAGGGCGTTAAGGCCGTACTGAACGGCGAACAGACGGCTGAATTGAGCGTGATGCACCCGGCGATGTACGCTGCGGACCATGCATCGGCGCCCGTTGAGAACTCGCCACTCACCGAGCGGGAATGTGAGATCCTCAACGAGCTGCGCTGCGGGGCGACGAATCTGGATATTGCCCGTGCCCTGTTTATCAGCGAGAACACGGTGCGTACGCACCTGTACAATGTGTTTCGTAAACTGAGCGTGAAGAATCGCACTCAAGCGGTGAGCTGGGCGAACGAACATCTGCGCCACTAAGCGGTCAGAAGCGCGCCGTCAGCCATTTGCCGGCGGCGCAGGAGAGCAGAGCCTAAAAGCTCTGCTCGAAGTAGCTTTCCAGAATGACCACGGCTGAGGCCGAATCAACGCTACCTTTATTCAGCGCGCGGTAGCCGCCGTGTTCAAATAAGCCTGCCCGAGCCTCCACCGTACTCAGACGTTCATCGTGAAGGACGATCGCGACGCCAAAGCGGCCATGAATTTTATTAGCGAAATTCCGCGCGCGCGCCGTCAGCGGTTGCTCGGTGCCGTCCATATTCAGCGGCAGGCCAACGATCACCGCCTCAGGCTGCCACTCTTTGAGCAGTTTTTCGATGACATTCCAGTCCGGTTTACCGTCCTGCGCCTTCAGCGCCGGTAACGGTCGCGCGGTTGCGGTGATGCGTTGCCCCACCGCCACGCCGATGCTTTTGGTGCCGAAATCAAAGCCGAGAAAGGTTCCGCTCATCATGCATGCCCCGCGACGCCAGGCATCGTCACAATGTCGATACCAATCAGTTTAGCCGCCTCGCGCCAGCGATCGGCGATGGGCGTGCGGAAGAGAATATTCTGGTCGGCAGGGGCGGTAAGCCAGGCATTATCTAAAATCTCCTGCTCCAGTTGCCCTTTCTCCCATGAGGAGTAGCCCAGCGCCACCAGTACGTTGCCCGGCTGCCTGTCGGTACCTAAGGTTTCAAGAACATCCCGCGAGGTGGTGACTACTGTGTTATCCGAAATGCGGATACTCGAGGAGAAGTCCGAGGGCGGGGTATGCAGAATAAAACCGCGGTCTTCCGCCAGCGGGCCGCCCAGCATCACCGGTTTATCCAGACGGATCTCCGGATTGCGCGGCTCCGGAACAATCTTGAGCTTCTCAAGGATCCCTTCCACCTGCAGATTTTCCAGCGGCTTATTGATAATAATGCCCATGGCTCCCTCGTCGTTATACTCGCAGATATAGACCACGGAGCGGCGGAAAATCGGGTCCTGAAGCGCAGGCATGGCAATCAGAAAGTGATGCTGTAAATTCATTGTCAGAGGTTCTGTTCCTGGTTCAAAAAGCAACACCCAGTATGCGGGCAAAGTAGAATAGTGTCGATGCACTTTATCTGGCTGGCGCCCGAGTGGCGCCTGGCTGGCGGCGTTTCACGAGCGCGGTCAACCGCGCTCGCTGCGCCATGAGCGGACGTTTATCCGCCCTGGTGTTTATTTGGTGATACGTCTTTCGATAGCGTCCATCAGCATGCCGGTGATCGAAATATCCGGGAAGGCGGCTTCAATCTCACGCACGCAGGTGGGGCTGGTGACGTTAATTTCCGTCAGACGGTCGCCGATGATATCCAGGCCGACGAAGATAAGACCTTTGGCTTTCAGCGTCGGGCCGACGCGGCGGGCAATTTCCCAGTCGCTTTCGGTCAACGGGCGAGCTTCGCCACGGCCGCCGGCGGCCAGGTTGCCGCGGGTCTCGCCGCCCTGCGGAATACGCGCCAGGCAGTAAGGCACCGGCTCGCCGTCCACCACCAGCACGCGCTTGTCGCCGTCTTTAATGGCGGGCAGATAGTTCTGCGCCATGCAGTAGCGGCTGCCGAGCTCGGTCAGGGTCTCCGTGATCACGCCAAGGTTCGGATCGCCGGCTTTGACGCGGAAAATAGAGGCACCGCCCATGCCGTCGAGCGGTTTCATGATGATATCGCCGTGTTTTTCCCAGAAGGCCTTCAGCTGGGCTTTATTGCGGGTGACCAGCGTTTCCGGCGTCAGTTCTGAGAACCAGGCGGTGAACAGTTTCTCGTTACAGTCGCGCAGGCTCTGCGGCTTGTTGACGATAAGCGTGCCTTTCTCTTCCGCCCGCTCCAGGATGTAGGTGGCATAAATAAATTCGGTATCGAACGGCGGATCTTTACGCATCAAAATAACGTCAAGATCGGCCAGCGGCAGATCCTGCTCACCGGTGAAGTCATACCATTTATCGTAGTTCTGTTCGACGCTCACCGTGCGCGTACGGGCGCGGGCTTCGCCGTTGATCAAATAGAGGTCGTTCATCTCCATATAATGGAGTTCATAGCCGCGACGTTGCGCTTCCAGCAACATAGCGAAGCTGGTGTCTTTCTTGATGTTGATGGTTGCGATGGGATCCATCACGATGCCGAGCTTGATCATGGTTCTTCTCCGTTAACGCCTCAACCTAAGTCGCCAAAACGCACCTGCAGGGCGGTGATGGCGGTGAGCGCAGTAGTCTCTGTACGCAGAACGCGCGGTCCCAACAGGATATCAGTAAACTGGTATTGCGCGGTCATCGCTATCTCTTCTGCCGATAGCCCACCTTCCGGACCAATCAGCAAACGGACGCGTTCAACCGGTAGCGGCAGCGTATTAATGCTGGCGCTGGCGCGCGGGTGCAGGTTGAGCTTCATCCCGCTGTCCTGCTCGGCGCACCACTCTTCCAGCTGCATGGCCGGACGTATTTCCGGTACCACATTACGACCGCTCTGTTCGCAGGCGGCAATAGCGATTTTCTGCCACTGCTGGATCTTCTTCTGCAAACGTTCGGCGTCCAGTTTAACGCCGCAGCGCTCGGAAAACAGTGGCGTTATGAGGCTTACCCCGAGTTCGATCGATTTCTGGATAGTAAATTCCATTTTTTCACCGCGCGACATCACCTGGCCTAAGTGAATATGCAGCGGCGATTCACGATCGTCGGGTTCGCCGCTGAGCACTTCAACCGTGACATTTTTCTTGCCGGCCTCAGTGATGACAGCGTCAAATACCTGATTACTGCCGTCAAAAAGCTGTAGGTGCTGACCGGCGGTCATGCGCAGGACGCGACCGACGTGGTTGGCCGCGTCATCGCTCAGCGCAATCTGGCTGCCGATAGTGAGGCGTTCTGGATGATGGATGCGAGGAATGCGCATGCTTGATATTCCGTTCGTTGCGCAGATGCCAGCTTCCCGCCACCGGGCGGGAAGCACAGGGCTGCAAATTAACAATTGCCGCTAGTGTAGGTTAGCTCTTTTGCGCCTGGCAAGCCTGCTGGACATACGGATTATGGTTGCCCTGCACTTTCGCGATGCGCTCATCGCGCTCACATTCCCAGGCGGTGACCGGGTACTGTTTATCCCAGGCGGTAAACAATTGAGTTTGCTGGCGGGAAAGATTCAGCTGGTAGCGGTCGCGCATATAGAAGTAGGTGCGGGCGATAGCGCCGCGGGCGCGGGCAGGGGGCTCGGCGACTTTATCTTTAAAATCGACCTTCATGGTGCACTGGCCGTACTGGCCTTCACCGCCGTTCCACTGGCTGTACATAAAGTTGCCGCGATCGCCATTGACTTCCCCTACCGCCGGCTGCAGGTTGTGCATATCGCTTTCCATCTTGCGGTACTCCGGATCTTTGGCGCAGTTTTGCCGCCCGCCTTCCTGCCAGCACTGGCGCTGATGGCCGAACTGCCACGCCGGCACCACGTGTTCCCATTCAACCCGGCTGGCGCGGTTCTCATTTTTACGCACTTTATAGCCGCAAGATTCCAGATCGATAACGCCTTTTTTACCCTGCCAGTCGATTTTACAGCCGCAATAAAAGTCGCCCGGAACGTCGGCGTTCACTTTGACGCCAGCGGCCTTGGCCTGGGAAAAACTATTAATACCGGCGGCCGCGAGCGGGCCACTGACTGCCGTGCTCAATACCGCAACGGCTAAAATATGCATACGGGACATCGTTAACTCCGTGTCAAAACGAGCCCGCAACGTAGCGAATGAGGGTGCTGGATGCAATCAGTCAGATCAGAAAGTTTCTAATAAATTCTGATGGTTATTTTTCAGCCACCAGCAGATCGCCGCAGTGAACGCAGCGGTAGGTGGCCTCGCCGCGCACCACCCGGTTATGGCGACGGACGGTGAGCTGATGCTGCTGACAGCGACAGCGGTAGGGGAAGGTGTTCTGGCGGACCGAATCGAGTTCAAAACGGTGAGTGCGACGCGCGGGAACGCCAAGGACGTTCTCCATCATCCATTTCCACTCTTTACCGTGCGGCGCGACGCGGCCAAAGTGCTGCCAGACCAGCAGGTGCGCCAGCTCGTGCGGCACCACTTCATCGATAAACTCCTGCTGATTTTCCAGCAGCAGCACCGGATTTAAACGAATTTCGTTTTTCTCCAGCCAGGCGGTGCCGGCGGAGGTACCGCGCTGCTGGTAGACCAGCGTCGGCTCAGCGTAGCGGCGTTCCAGTTTGAGGTTCGCTTTGGCGAGATGCTCCCGCAGGCTGCGCATCACGGCCTGCTGAATAGCGATGGGAATACGGGGTGTTTTCATAGCGCCAGAGGATAGTGCGACGGGCGGGGGAGAGCAAGAGGAAGCTTCCTCCCGGGAGGGGAGGAAGCTCAGGCGGGTTAGTCGCGGGCGCCGATTTCACGCAGCGGACGACCCTGCATCAGGTTACGTTCAATATGTTCCAGCGAGACGTTTTTGGTTTCCGGAATCAGCCAGATAGTCAGCAGGATAAACAGCACGTTCAGACCGCCGTACACCCAGAAGGTGTTGGCGCTGCCCAGCGAGTTGAGCATGGTCAGGAAGGTGGCGCCGACAATCATATTGGCAATCCAGTTGGTCGCTGTGGAGCAGGTGATGCCGAAGTCGCGGCCCTTCAGCGGCTGGATTTCGGAACACAGTACCCAAATCAGCGGACCGGCGCTCATGGCGAAACCGACGATGAACATCAGCAGCATCAGGACGGCGATGTACTGCGCGGTAGAGGAGTGAATGCCGATGTGCATCATGCTACCCAGCACGCCCATGCCCGCGGCCATCACGATAAAGCCGAGGATCAGCGTTGGTTTACGGCCCCAGCGGTCGACCAGACCGATAGCGATAAAGGTGGCCAGCACGTTGGTCAGACCGACGATCACCGTCCCCCACATCTGCTCGGTGGTGTTGGCATAGCCCGCCAGTTCAAAAATCTTCGGTGCGTAGTACATGATGACGTTCATGCCGGTGAACTGCTGCATCACCTGCAGCAGAATACCGAGGAACACCGCGCGGCGGAAGTTACTGTTGTCTTTGAACAGCGACCAGCCGGACTGTTTCACCTTCAGGCTTTCGCGGATTTCGTCGAGCTCACGTTTCGCTTCGGCGCTGGTATCGCGCAGGCGCAGCAGCACGCGTTCGGCATCGACGAAACGACGTTTGGCGGCGAACCAGCGCGGGCTGTCTGGCAGGAAGATAACGCCGATCAGCAGCAATACCGCCGGAATAATGATCACGCCGAGCATCCAGCGCCACGCGCCGCTGTAGCTGAAAGCGGTGTCAGAGAGATAGGCACCGAGGATCCCGATGGTGATCATCAGCTGGTACATCGAAATCATACTGCCGCGGATTTTCTCTGGCGCGATTTCCGACAGATACAGCGGAGCCGTGTATGACGCGACGCCCACCGCCAGGCCCAGCAGCACGCGGGAAACCAGCAGGATCTCGACGTTTGGCGCGGCAGCGGAGAACAGAGAGCCGGCGACAAAGAGGATGGCGCCGATCATCAGGCTTTTTTTACGGCCCAGTTTGAAGGAGAGCCAGCCGCTGCCGACCGCACCGACGGCAGCCCCGAACATCATGGAGCTGACCACCCACTCCTGGGTGTGGGCTGAAATCTGGAACTCATTGGCAATAAAGGGTAAGGCACCCGCAATAACACCGATATCAAGGCCGAACAGCAGGCCAGCCAGCGCGGCGAGGAAACAGACGAAGAACGTCATAGTCTTGTTCGAACGCCCTTGTTTTTTGTTGTCAGGCATAACGCCCTCCAGTTGAGTTATTGATTCTGTCGATGGTTAGGGTAGGACACTCGACGGTAAAAAAACGTGATTATAGTCACGGCTGTGTAATCGTTTACACAAAGGTAAAGAAACGTAATCCATTAAATGCTTTTTAAATCAGCAGTATATACAAGGATAGTCGACATTTTGAAAAACGGTAATCAGAGTTGACCGAAACAATATGTAACATTGTGAAAAATACCCGCACGCTATGCCTGTTATGGAAACAAAGGGGCAGTCATCATAATGTAATCGCTTTCATCGCGTTACCGCGTTTCGCTGAAGCGAAGCGCAGGGGGGAGGGAGACGGAAACAAAAAGGCCAGCGCGAGGCTGGCCTTGAAGAGAGGAAGCAGGGGTTATTTCAGACCGGCCGCTTCGCGCAGCAGAGCCGCTTTGTCGGTTTTTTCCCATGGGAAATGCTCGCGACCAAAGTGACCGTAAGCCGCGGTTTCTTTGTAGATCGGGTGCAGCAGGTCCAGCATCTGAATCAGGCCGTACGGACGCAGGTCGAAGAACTCGCGCACCAGCAGGGTCAGCTGTTCAGAAGGCACTTTCTCGGTGCCGAAGGTTTCCACCATGATCGAAGTCGGTTCAGCGACGCCGATAGCGTAGGAGACCTGAATTTCACAACGATCGGCCAGGCCCGCGGCAACGATGTTTTTCGCCACATAGCGCGCCGCGTAGGCTGCGGAACGGTCAACTTTAGACGGATCTTTACCGGAGAACGCGCCGCCGCCGTGACGAGCCATGCCGCCGTAGGTATCAACGATGATCTTACGACCGGTCAGACCGCAGTCGCCCATCGGGCCGCCGATAACGAAACGTCCGGTCGGGTTGATGAAGAATTTGGTCGAAGCGTTCAGCCATTCGGTCGGCAGGGTCGGCTTGATGATCTCTTCCATCACCGCTTCCTGCAGGGATTTCTGGTCGATGTCTTCCGCGTGCTGCGTGGACAGAACCACCGCATCGATGCCGACGATTTTGCCGTCGTCATACTGGAAGGTCACCTGGCTTTTCGCATCCGGACGCAGCCACGGCAGGGTGCCGTTTTTACGCACTTCAGCCTGGCGCTGCACCAGACGGTGAGCATAGGTCACCGGCGCCGGCATCAGCACGTCGGTTTCGTTGGTCGCATAGCCAAACATCAAACCCTGGTCGCCTGCGCCCTGTTCCAGCGGGTCGGCACGGTCGACGCCCTGGTTGATGTCCGGAGACTGTTTACCAATGGCGCTCAGAACGGCACACGAGTTGGCGTCAAAGCCCATATCGGAATGCACGTAGCCAATTTCGCGGACGGTGTTGCGGGTGATCTCTTCGATATCAACCCATGCGCTGGTGGTGATTTCGCCGCCTACCAGCACCATGCCGGTTTTGACATAGGTTTCACATGCGACACGCGCTTTCGGATCCTGCTCGAGGATCGCATCCAGCACGGCATCAGAGATTTGGTCAGCAATTTTGTCAGGATGCCCTTCTGATACGGACTCAGACGTAAAAAGGTGTTTTGCCATATTTTATTTCACCTGTGGACGATTCGGATAGCTCATACTGTTGTGTAATGTGGCTTTGGTGGATAATCAGCGCAAAGCCGCGCAGGTAGCGACACGAGCAGTCTGAGTGTTAATCAGTATAGACGGATTAACTTCTGGATGGCTATTTTAGGTCAATTCTTGAGCCCATTTCCAGCCTTTTTTGATGGCGGTCGCATTTATGGGAAAACCCGCCTGGCAAATTTTCCTGACAACCGCGCAAACGCACACATTTTTATTTTGCTTTTTACCCTGCTTCTCGGTATAAAACGCCGCGCGCGGCTCATTAAAAAAGCGCACGGGGCATCGCCCTGTGGTGCCACTTCCAGCCGGGTTAAGCAGTCTGTATTTACAGAATCTCGCAGCGGCGTAGCGCCTGTTGCCCGGTATGTATAGCTTTGGCTTGTCGCCGACCCTGTCGCAGGGCGGTGTGGAGGTGATACCAGATAATGAACCAATGTTTTTCGCTTGATTCGTCGCGTCGTTCTGTCGCGCGTCAGCACTCCGCAACCTGCATCTCTCTCATGCAAACCAGCCGATGTTCACCCCATCTCGGCGCTTCTCAGGATTCCAGGGCCGGTCGGTCGTCAGAAAACTGAACAAGGGCGCTCTTGCCAGGCAAGAGTTTTCTCGTGGTTTCTCCGGACTGTCATACTCTGTTCGGCTACGTGTTTTACGATGATATGAATAAGAAACCGGTCGCGCAGTCGCAAAACCAGCAGATAGTGCTGGGCTTTAGGACTGTTCATGGGTTGTTATCGCATCTTTGGACTGCGATAGTAGTTAACTGTCTTACACTTATTATTAAAAATTGAGGTTCGCTATGTCTGACGACATGTCTATGGTTTCGCCTTCGTCAGCAGGCGAACACGGTGTACTACGTTCCATGCAGGAGGTAGCGATGAGCTCCCAGGAAGCCAGCAAGATGCTGCGTACTTATAATATTGCCTGGTGGGGCAATAACTATTATGACGTCAACGAACTGGGCCACATCAGCGTTTGCCCGGATCCGGACGTCCCGGAAGCGCGCGTGGACCTCGCGGAATTAGTCAAAGCCCGCGAGGCGCAAGGGCAACGTTTGCCGGCGCTGTTCTGCTTCCCGCAGATCCTGCAGCACCGCTTGCGCTCGATCAACGCCGCCTTCAAACGCGCGCGTGAATCGTACGGTTATAATGGCGATTACTTCCTTGTCTACCCGATTAAGGTTAACCAGCACCGTCGCGTGATTGAATCGCTGATCCATTCCGGCGAGCCGCTGGGACTGGAAGCCGGTTCGAAAGCCGAACTGATGGCCGTGCTGGCGCACGCCGGGATGACCCGCAGCGTCATCGTCTGTAACGGCTATAAAGACCGCGAATACATCCGTCTGGCCCTGGTGGGCGAGAAGATGGGCCACAAGGTCTATCTGGTCATCGAGAAGATGTCCGAGATCGCCATCGTGCTGGAAGAGGCCGAGCGCCTGAACGTGGTGCCGCGCCTTGGCGTGCGTGCGCGTCTGGCTTCGCAGGGCTCCGGCAAATGGCAATCCTCCGGCGGAGAGAAGTCCAAGTTTGGCCTCGCGGCGACCCAGGTACTACAGCTGGTCGAGATCCTGCGTGCCGCAGGGCACCTTGAGAGCCTGCAACTGCTGCACTTCCACCTCGGTTCGCAGATGGCCAATATTCGCGATATCGCCACCGGCGTGCGTGAATCCGCGCGTTTCTACGTCGAACTGCATAAGCTGGGCGTCAACATTCAGTGCTTTGACGTCGGCGGCGGTCTGGGCGTGGACTATGAAGGGACCCGCTCGCAGTCTGACTGCTCGGTGAACTACGGTCTGAACGAATACGCCAACAACATCATCTGGGCGATCGGCGATGCCTGCGAAGAGAACGGCCTGCCGCACCCGACGGTGATCACCGAATCCGGCCGCGCGGTGACCGCGCACCATACCGTGCTGGTTTCCAACATCATCGGCGTGGAGCGTAACGAATACACTGAGGCGACCCCGCCGGCGGAAGACGCCGCGCGTCCGCTACAGAGCATGTGGGAAACCTGGCTGGAGATGCACGAGACCGGCAACCGCCGCTCGCTGCGCGAATGGCTGCACGACAGCCAGATGGACCTGCACGATATCCATATCGGCTACTCCTCTGGCACCTTCAACCTGCAGGAGCGCGCCTGGGCCGAGCAGCTGTATCTGAACATGTGTCATGAAGTGCAGAAGCAGCTCGACCCGAGCAACCGCGCGCATCGTCCCATCATCGATGAGCTGCAGGAGCGGATGGCGGATAAAATCTACGTCAACTTCTCGCTGTTCCAGTCGATGCCGGATGCCTGGGGAATCGATCAGCTGTTCCCGGTGATGCCGCTGGAAGGGCTGAACAAGTCGCCGGAGCGCCGCGCGGTGCTGCTGGACATCACCTGCGACTCCGATGGCGCCATCGATCACTACGTGGACGGCGACGGGATCGCCACCACCATGCCGATGCCGGAGTACGACCCGGAGAACCCGCCGATGCTGGGCTTCTTTATGGTCGGCGCCTATCAGGAGATCCTTGGCAACATGCATAACCTGTTTGGCGATACCGAGGCGGTGGACGTGTTCGTCTTCCCTGACGGCAGCGTTGAGGTTGAGCTGTCCGACGAGGGCGACACCGTGGCGGACATGCTGCAGTATGTGCAGCTGGATCCGAACACGCTGCTGACCCAGTTCCGCGATCAGGTGAAAAATACCGGCCTGGACGACGCGCTGCAGCAGCAGTTCCTCGAAGAGTTTGAGGCGGGACTGTACGGCTATACTTATCTGGAAGACGAGTAGCCGCCGATGCCCGGTGGCGTAGCGCTTACCGGGCCTACGAAGGTAGGCCGGATAAGGCGAAGCCGTCATCCGGCGGAATGCGATACTTACTTGAACCCGTATGCATTACCGGCGATAATTCACGCCAATAAGCGATTTATCTATCAAACCCTTCCTCGTCGGGCCTAACGACGCGGAGGGGTTTTTTTATACTTATTTTTTACGTTCCACGACTGCGAAAAGAGGTCATATCCATGAGCACTTTAGGTCATCAATACGATAACTCCCTGGTATCCAATGCCTTTGGCTTTCTGCGTTTGCCAATGAACTTCATGCCGTATGAAAGCGATGCGGACTGGGTCATCACCGGCGTGCCGTTCGATATGGCGACCTCCGGGCGCGCGGGTGGCCGTCATGGCCCGGCGGCTATCCGTCAGGTTTCCACTAACCTCGCCTGGGAGCACAACCGTTTCCCGTGGAACTTTGACATGCGCGAACGCCTGAACGTGGTGGACTGCGGCGATCTGGTGTACGCCTTCGGCGACGCGCGCGAAATGAGCGAGAAGCTGCAGGCCCACGCCGAGAAACTGCTGGCGGCAGGCAAGCGCATGCTCTCCTTCGGCGGTGACCACTTTGTTACCCTGCCGCTGCTGCGCGCCCACGCTAAGCATTTCGGTAAAATGGCGCTGGTGCACTTTGATGCCCACACCGACACTTACGCCAACGGCTGCGAGTTCGACCACGGCACCATGTTCTACACCGCGCCGAACGAAGGGCTTATCGATCCGAACCACTCCGTGCAGATTGGTATCCGTACCGAGTTCGACAAAGATAATGGCTTTACGGTGCTGGACGCCGGCCAGGTTAACGACCGCAGCGTTGATGACGTCATTGCCCAGGTGAAGCAGATCGTCGGCGACATGCCGGTGTACCTGACCTTTGATATCGACTGTCTGGATCCGGCGTTTGCGCCGGGCACCGGGACCCCGGTTATCGGCGGATTGACCTCAGACCGGGCGATCAAACTGGTGCGTGGCCTGAAGGATCTGAACATCGTTGGGATGGACGTAGTGGAAGTCGCTCCGGCCTACGATCAGTCCGAAATTACCGCTCTGGCGGCGGCGACTCTCGCTCTGGAAATGCTCTACATCCAGGCGGCGAAGAAGGGCGAATAAGCCGGGTAACCCCGACCCTCTCCCTTCCCGGGAGAGGGTTGCGCGCGGCACAGAGGGGTTATCAAGGCGCCGGGCGAGTGCTCCTGTGCGCCGGGAGAGGGCCGGCGCGCAGGAGAGGGGTCATTATCGCGTCAAAACACGTTAAACGGATATTCGACGTAGAACCGGACTTCATTCCCGCTGACGTTATAGTCGCTGGCGTTGCTGGACACGCGCAGCACCGAATAGCGTAGTCTGAATTTCAAATCTTTCGCCACGCCGTTTTGCACCTGGTATTGAACCTGGTTGAACCATTCGTGTTCTTTGCCGTTGCTGGTCTCTGAAGTTTTAATGTTATCACCGCGCACATAGGCGGTGGTCCAGGTCAGCCCCGGTAATCCCAGCCCGGCAAAATCCAGTCCGTACGATGCCTGCCAGGAGCGTTCATCTTCACCGTTAAAATCAGACCAGTAGGAGTTGGCCAGCCAGATGGTGTTCCCGCCATCGCCGACGCCGCCCTGGTTCTGGTAGCCGCCGTAGTGGTAACCGGTGCTGCCGCTGCTTTGCTGATAAGCGACTTTAAAGGTATGAATATCCCAGATGTAGCTGGCGGCCAGGCTCCAGATGCTATTGCTGCGACCGGTGTCATTGGCGTCGGCATATTCTTGATCCAGGCGTGAGTTATAGCCGTTGAAATCGAGAACCAGCTGTTGGTTGGCGGCGAACGGCTGCTTATAGTTCAGGCCAAGATACTGTTTGTTCAGCACATCTTCGACGTGTGACGCGTACAGCGCGCCGCTGAGCTGGTCGTTGAACCGGTAGCTTGCCCCGCCGAAGGTCAGGCTTTTCAGGCCGCTGTTATGGCTGTCGTCGCTTTTGCGCTGCTGGTCGGTGAGATAACCGGCGTTAATTTCCAGGCCGTCGATTTCGCGCGAGGTGAGCATGGTGCCGGTATAGCTCTCGTACAGCAGGCGTGAATCGTCAGCGTAGACGATGGGCAGCATCGGGCGCTGGCTGCCGTAGCTGAGCACAGTATTTGAGAAGCGCATTTTACCGGTGGCGCCGAATTTCGCGAGGTCGGATTTTGCGCGGCCGTCGTCATCCTGGGCGAAAAAGTCGATCCCACCCGCGCCGCTGCGCCCGCGACCGCCGTCAAGGCGCACCGCATACTGGGCGATACCGTCCACGCCGAAGCCGACCGGTCCCTGGGTAAAGCCCGATTCGAAGGTGGCGATAATCCCCTGGCCCCATTCGGCTTTATTCGGCAACCCATCGCGATAATCACGTTTGATATACGCGTTACGCAAAAAGAGATCCAGATGGCTGTCGTCAATAAAGCCCTGACTGGCGGATTGTTGGCTGGCGAAAGTCGGCGTGGCGGCAATAATGCCAAGTGCGATTAACGATAATTCTTTTTTCACTGAAGGCACTTCTCTGTCTGTCGATATATTCAAGGGAATCACTGCAGTCGCGATATTCTCCTGAAATAATGTCGAAAGCAATCATTGTGTGAGCAATGGTATCGCCAGGAAACAAGCTGTGTGGCGCACGCCGGCTGCGTTTGGCGAAGAGGGGTGGACTATTTATTATCTGGAGGAACGCGGTTCTGAAAGGCGGATTGTGTACGCTGTTTTTTATTTGCAAAATAATATCTTGCTGAGTGACAGCGCTTAAAATAATTGGCTGTGACGAGGTGCAGCAATAATTAACGGTTTGTGCGCTTAAGTTATCAATTCATGCGGCTAAATATTTTTACAGGGATATAAAAAAGGGAGGCGATAATGCCTCCCGCTGTCGATTATTTAATCCCGTCGGCTTTCATGCGATCGCGAATATGCTGGGCGCGAGCTTCGGAGGCCGGGTGATCGTCAAACATAGAGCTCTGACGACCGGCTTCCAGCTTGGCCAGTTTTTCGAAGCTGGTGGCCAGTCCCGACGGATTGATGCCGCGCTTACGCAACAGGTCATAAGAGTAGTCATCCGCTTCCGATTCCTGACGCTGGGAGAACTGCGAGTTCACCAGTTTTTCGCCTAAATCGCCCAGCTGCGACTGCGACAGGCTGCCGACGATGCCGCCGGCGGAGGCCGCCGCCGCACGCACGGCGTTGGTCCCCAGCGCGACCTGCATGCCTTTCTTCACGTGGCCCAGCGCAACGTGACCCATTTCGTGGCCGATAACCGCTTCAACTTCATTATCGTTCATCAGGTCCATCAGCCCGCTGTAAACGCGGATGCAGCCGTTCGCCATCGCGAAGGCGTTCACATCCTTGGTCTCATAGACCTTGTAGTTCACTGGCTGGCCATTGATGTTATCGCCCAGCGCGGTCGCGATTTTGCTCAAACGCTGGCTGTATTCACTGCTGGCCGGGGCGATTTTCGCTTTGGCGTCCATCTCTTTACAGGCCTGGTCGCTTAAGGTTTTCACCTGCGCGTCGCTGAGGGAGTACGCCTGGAAGGCTTCGGCGCCTGAGCTGAGCAGACCATTGGAGTCCATGTTCTGACATCCGGTGAGGGTTGCTGCGATCCCAAGAGCAAGTACGGTTGAGCGAATTTTCATTTTTTTATCTTCCACAATCTTATGGTTGTTTATCCGACAATACGGCGACGGCAGGGAACCGTATTCTGCGTAAATTATAAAGAGTATCGCAGGATGCGGGCGAGCGGATTCCGGGGTAGCACAACCTGTTCCAGAGATTTCTTAAAGGGCAAAAGGATGCTCCATGTACATGACTTGTCGCTTGGGTTACATTGTTCACACTTTTTTCCGGCGTAGCCCAAAACGCGCTCTCGTCAAGTCGTTAAGGGCATGGCCTTCAACAGTCCGAACTGGAGTCAAAATGTCCTCACGTAAAGAGCTTGCTAACGCTATTCGTGCGCTGAGCATGGACGCTGTACAGAAAGCCAAATCCG
>NZ_KV793003.1:35271-76522 GCF_001808325.1 Klebsiella sp. HMSC16C06 | reverse complement strand
ACCGGCAGTTTCAGCAAGAATGGTGAATAAATTAACGGCAGGTCGCACGAACCGTAGGCCGGATAAGCGTAGCGCCATCCGGCACAAGACGGGTACAGTGCCGGAGGTGTCCTCCCCGGCGGCGCTGCGCTTGCCGGGCGTGGAAGTGGGATTCCGCGGAGCGTTTCGCTAAAAAACACCTGCCGCCCTCAAACAAGAAGGCCGGTTAGCATCGCTAACCGGCCTTTTGTATCCGCTTCTGCACCGCGCGTCAGTCGTGGCGCGGGTACTCCGGCGTGTTGATCCAGGCGTGGTCATCTTCCCAGGTGAACAACCATTTCCGATCCGGCCCGGCCATCACGTTCAGATAGTAGCTGTCGTAACCGGCAATCGCCGCCACCGGGTGGTAACCACGCGGCACCATCACCACATCGTGGTTGTAGGGCGCCATACAGGCGTCCAGGCTACGGTCGTCGGTGTAGACCCGCTGGAAGGCAAAGCCCTGCGGCGGATCGAAGCGGTGGTAGTAGGTCTCTTCCAGCTGCGTCTCTTTGCCCGGCTGGGCGGTATCATGCTTATGCGATGGCCACGAACTGGTGGCCCCCTCGTCGGTGTACACTTCCACCACCAGCAGGCAGTCCGCCTCGGCGCTGTCCGGCAGAATATTATGCACCCGGCGCTGGTTGCGCCCTTTCCCGCGATGCTCTACGCCGACGTCTTCCGGCCGAATGAGGCGTGCCGGGAAGCGGCCTTTGCCCGGCGCGCTGCATACCGCCAGCTCCAGATCGGAATCGGCGGTTACCTCGACTTTATCCTGCGGCGGGACGTAGACCGACCACGGCGGGGTGCGTTCAAACGGCGACATCCGTTTACCGAGATTCGGGAAATCGGCATGCTGCGTTTTCACCGATGCCAGCCCGGCGACCAGCACCAGGCACAGCTCGCGATCGCCGCTCTCCAGCGTCACAGTCTGCCCTTTTTTCAACATCCAGACATCAAAGCCGATATAGCGCCAACCGGCGCTTTGCGGCGTAATATGCTGGATCTGTCCCTCTTTTCGCGATTTAGCCAGTAACGACATGGCGCTCTCCTTCGCCGATTAACCTAATGTCGGCATGCTGAATTCAGATACGGTCTGCTGCCCTGCCGGCCAGCGTACGGTGGCGGTCTTCATGCGCGTGTAGAAGCGCACGCCGTCCGGCCCGTGGACGTTCAACGCGCCAAACACCGAGCGCTTCCAGCCGCCGAAGCTGTGGAACGCCATCGGCACCGGGACCGGCACGTTCACCCCAACCATCCCCGCCTGCACGTCGTGGACGAATTCACGCGCGGTGTGGCCGTTGCTGGTGAAAACGGCGCTGCCGTTGCCAAACTCGTGGCTGTTGACCAGCTCAAGGGCGCTGTCATAGTCCGCCGCGCGCACAATCCCCAGCACTGGGCCAAAGATCTCTTCGCGCCAGATGGTCATCTCCGGGGTGACGTGATCGAACAGGGTGCCGCCGACATAATAGCCCGCGTCGTAACCCGGCACGCGCAGTTTGCGGCCATCGACCACCAGTTTTGCCCCTTCGCTTTCGCCTTTATCAATATAGCCGAGCACTTTTTTCTGGTGGGTATCAGACACCACCGGTCCCATCTCGTTCTCTTCCTGGCCGCGCATGCAGCCCGGGCCTACTTTCAGCGCTTCCACCAGCGGCTTCAGGCGGGCGATCAGTTTGTCGGCGGTTTCATCTCCCACCGCCACCACCACCGGCAGCGCCATGCAGCGCTCGCCTGCGGAGCCAAAAGCGCCGCCCATAATGGCGTTAACGGTGGCGTCGAGATCGGCATCCGGCATCACAATCGCGTGGTTCTTGGCGGCGCCGAAGGCCTGTACGCGCTTGCCGTGGGCGCTGGCGGTCTTGTAGATATACTCCGCCACGCCGGAGGAGCCGACGAAGCTCACCGCCGCAATACGCGGGTCAGTGTACAGCTGCTCAGCATCTTCATTGCTGCAGTGCACGACGTTAAACACGCCGTCCGGCAGACCGGCCTCTTTCAGCAGCTCTGCCAGACGCACGGCGGCCGTCGGCGCCAGCGCCGGCGGCTTGAGGACGAAACTGTTGCCGCAGGCCAGCGCCAGCGGGAACATCCACATCGGCACCATCGCCGGGAAGTTGAACGGGGTGATCCCGGCCACTACGCCCAGGGGCTGCATCAGCGAATAGCTGTCGACGCCGGTGCCGACGTCAGAGGAGTATTCGCCTTTAATCAGGTGCGGGATCCCGCAGGCGAATTCGACCACTTCCATGCCGCGGGTCAGCTCGCCCAGCGCATCCGACCACACTTTGCCGTGCTCGCTGACGATGATCCCCGCCAGCTCTTCCACGTGCTGCTCCAGCAACATTTTGAAGTTGAACAGCACGCGGGCGCGGCGCAGCGGCGTGGTACGGGACCAGCTGTCAAACGCATCGCGAGCAACCTGAATCGCCTCGGAGACTTCCTGCGCGGTTGACACCGTGACTTCGCGCACCGCTTTGCCCGTCGCCGGGTCGTATACCGGCATCGTTTCGTTGCTGCTGCTAATAACGGTTTTCCCGCCAATAAAGTTTCCTGTGATCGTCATGTTCTCGCCTCATAGTGAAGGGGGCCAGCGCACACCGGCCCGTCGCTGATTCTGCTGTGCTATAACCGTAGTAAAATGAAATTTATATTTCAACATTGTCGTGAAATGAAATTTCATTTTGGTGATAACAGTCGCATTTTGCGCCGACGGATTGCCTGTGTGCTTCCCGCATCCCGCCTCGTCGCCTCAAGACGCCCGGCTTCCTGCTGCTGTCGCTCCCGCAGTCGGGGCCGGTGATATTTTGCGAGACAGCTCAAACATTCATCATTTCCATTCTTGCTAATTTTGGAATAAACGTTTTGACTGTTAGCCAATTGAACGAACCTACCCCCTCTTCCGTCAGGAGTGTCCTATGGCCATCGCAATGCAACGTTTTTGTATTAACCGCAAAATCGCGCCAGCGCTCAGCATTGAAGCGTTTTTCCGTCTGGTGAACCGTCTGGGCCTGAATAAGGTTGAGCTACGCAACGATTTACCCAGCGGAAAAGTGACCGACGATCTGAGCCATCAGCAGGTGCGCGAGCTGGCGGCGCGCTACCACATCGAGATCCTGACGATTAACGCAGTCTACCCCTTTAACCGTCGTAGCGAAGAGGTGCGGCAGCTGACCGAATCGCTGCTGAAAGAGGCCCAGGCCATCGGCGCCAAATCGCTGGTACTCTGTCCGCTCAACGACGGCAGCGAAGTGCCGGCCAGCGAAACCCTGAGCGCCCTGCGCGATCTGTCGCCGCTGTTTGCGTTCTATGGCATCCACGGCCTGGTGGAGCCGCTGGGCTTCCCACAAAGCTCGCTGCGCTCTGCGCACCAGGCGCAGACGCTGATCCATGACGCCCGCGTGCCGTTTAAGCTGCTGATCGACACCTTCCATCACCATCTCTACCCCCAGGCGGCGGACGAGTTCAGCCAGGTGGAGGTGGCGGACATCGGTCTGGTGCACCTTTCCGGGGTGGACGATACCCGTCCGCGCGAGCAGCTCACCGATGCCGAGCGCATCATGCTAACCCAGCAGGATCGTCTCGGCACCTGCGAGCAGGTTAAAGCGCTGGAAGCCCGCGGCTATCAAGGGGTATACGCTTTTGAGCCCTTCGCGCCCGAACTGGCGCAGTGGAGCGAAACGGATATCGAGCGCGAAATTGAGCAGAGCATCGCGCTTATCCAGCGCCACTGCGCCTGAAGACTGCTCTGGGCAGCATGCGCGGCGCGTGACAATTTCCCCAACGCCGGACGACGAGGTTGCCTATAATCGTCGCAGGATAAATGGAGGAATCGATCATGAGCTCACCCTTGTTGATTGCGCGCACGCTGGATAACGCGCTGTATTTGCTGCCCGCGATGGCCAACCGCCATGGGCTGATCACCGGTGCGACTGGCACCGGTAAAACCGTCACCCTGCAAAAGCTGGCTGAGTCGTTCTCGGAGATTGGCGTGCCGGTATTTATGGCGGACGTCAAGGGCGACCTGACCGGCATTGCCGCCGCGGGGCAGAGCTCAGAGAAACTGCAGGCGCGGCTGGAGAAGATCGGCGTCAGCGACTGGGAGCCGCACGCCAACCCGGTGGTGCTCTGGGATATCTTTGGCGAGAAGGGTCACCCGGTTCGGGCGACGGTCTCCGATCTTGGCCCCCTGCTGCTGGCGCGCCTGCTCAATCTCAACGAGGTGCAGAGCGGCGTGCTGAACATTATTTTTCGCATCGCGGACGACCGCGGCCTGCTGCTGCTCGACTTCAAAGACCTCCGCGCCATCACCCAGTTTATCGGCGACAACGCCAAAGCGTTCCAGAATCAGTACGGCAATATCAGCAGCGCCTCGATCGGCGCCATCCAGCGCGGGCTGTTAACCCTGGAGCAGCAGGGCGCCGAGCACTTCTTCGGCGAGCCGATGCTGGATATTGCCGACTGGATGCGCGTCGATGCCAGTGGTAAAGGGGTGATCAATATCCTCAGCGCCGAAAAACTCTATCAGATGCCGAAGCTCTATGCCGCCAGCCTGCTGTGGATGCTCTCCGAACTCTACGAGCGCCTGCCGGAAGCTGGCGACCTCGAAAAACCGAAGCTGGTGTTCTTCTTCGATGAGGCGCATCTGCTGTTCAACGACGCGCCGCAGGTACTGCTGGATAAAATCGAACAGGTGATCCGCCTCATCCGCTCCAAGGGTGTCGGCGTCTACTTTGTCTCGCAGAACCCGGCGGATATTCCCGACGCCGTGCTCGGCCAGCTGGGCAACCGCGTGCAGCATGCCCTGCGCGCCTTTACGCCGAAGGACCAGAAGGCGGT
The DNA here is from genome assembly GCF_001808325.1 of Klebsiella sp. HMSC16C06. NCBI lineage: Bacteria > Pseudomonadati > Pseudomonadota > Gammaproteobacteria > Enterobacterales > Enterobacteriaceae > Klebsiella > Klebsiella sp. HMSC16C06. Next base: position 71,665 of record NZ_KV793003.1, on the reverse strand, counting down.
GAAAACCGCCGCCCAGACCATGCGCGCCAATCCGGCCTTCAGTACCGAGCAGGCGATCCAGGAGCTGGGCACCGGCGAGGCGCTGATCTCCTTCCTCGATGAGAAAGGCAGTCCGTCGGTGGTCGAGCGGGCGATGGTTATCGCCCCCTGCTCGCGAATGGGTCCGGTCAGCGATGACGAGCGCAATGGCCTGCTGAATCACTCGCCGCTGTACGGCAAGTATGAGGAGGAGGTGGACCGCGAGTCGGCCTTTGAGATGCTGCAGCAAGGGGTGCAGGTCGCCACCGGGCAGCAGTCGGCTCCGCCGGCGAAGGGCCAGCAGAGCGGCGATGACGATGGGCTACTCGGCGGCCTGAAAGATATTCTGTTCGGCAGCACCGGCCCGCGCGGCGGCAAACGCGACGGTATCGTGCAGACCGCGGCGAAAAGCGCGGTTCGCCAGGTCACCAATCAGATCGTCCGCGGCATGCTGGGCAGCCTGCTGGGCGGACGCAAGCGCTAAAAAAAAAGCCCCCTCATCGTTGAGGGGGCTTATACGTTCCGGGCTTAACCCGCTAGGCCTTGCGCATCATCAGCCAAAGGCTTATCAGGAAGAAGCTGGCGCTCGGCAACAGCGCGCCGATGATCGGCGGTATGCCATATACCAGGGTCAGCGGGCCGAAAATCTGGTCCAGCACGTAGAAGATAAAGCCGAAGCTAATCCCCGTCACCACCCGCACGCCCATCGGCACGCTACGCAGCGGACCAAAGATAAACGACAGCGCCATCAGCATCATCACCGCCACCGACAGCGGCTGGAAGATTTTGCTCCACATATTGAGCTGGTAGCGTCCCGGATCCTGGCCGCTGGACTTCAGGTATTTCACATAGTTGTGCAGACCACTGATCGACAGCGCATCCGGATCCAGGGCAACCACGCCGAGCTTATCCGGCGTCAGGTTGGTTTTCCAGGTACCGCTCACCATCTGCGACCCGGTCACCTGCTTTGGATCGGTCAGGTTGGATTCATCCACCTGCGACAGGCGCCACACTTTATTTTCACTATCGAACTTTGCCGAGGCGGCATAGCGCACCGACTCTAAACGACGCTCCGGATTGAAGGCATAGATGCTGACGCCCCCCAGCTCATCGTTGCCTTTCACGCGTTCGATATAGACAAAGTTGTGGCCATCTTTCGCCCACAGCCCTTGCTGAGTCGACAGCAGCGAACCGCCGTACATCTGCTGGGCGCGGTAGTTGCGCGCCATTTGCTCGCCCTGGGGCGCCACCCACTCGCCGATCGCCATGGTCAGCAGCACCAGCGGGATCGCAGTTTTCATTACCGCCAGCGCCACCTGCAGCCGGGTGAAACCGGATGCCTGCATCACCACCAGCTCGCTGCGTTGGGCCAGCATCCCCAGCCCCAGCAACGCGCCAAGCAGCGCCGCCATCGGGAAGAAGATCTGGATGTCCTTCGGCACGCTGAGGATGGTGTAGAGACCAGCGCCCAGCGCATCGTAACTACCCTGCCCGGACTTTTTCAGCTGATCGACAAACTTGATAATGCCGGAGAGCGACACCAGCATGAACAGGGTCATCATGATGGTGTTGAAAATCGTCTTACCGATATAACGGTCAAGTACGCCAAACGCCTGCATCAGGCCGCTCCTTTATTAAAACGGGCGCGGAAGCGGCGCATCGGCACCGTGTCCCACAGGTTTAACAGCACCGCCAGCGCAAAATAGAGCAGGTTAATCGCCCACATCCAGATAGCCGGGTCCATTTTGCCTTTGCCGCCGTTCGACTTAATCGACGTTTGCAGCAGGAAGAACACCAGGTAAAGCAGCATCGCCGGCAGCATCGACAGCACGCGCCCCTGACGCGGGTTCACCACGCTGAGCGGCACCACCATCAGCGCCATAATGAAGACGGTCGCCACCAGCGTGAAGCGCCAGTGCAGTTCGGCACGGGCGCGGTCGGTATGGGTCTGCCACAGAGTGCGCATATCCATCTGTTCGGTGTCGTCCGGATCGGAGGTCACTGCCTGGTGGCCGATAATGGCCTGATAGTTATTGAAGTCGGTAATGCGGAAATCGCGCAGCATCGCGGTGCCTTCAAAGCGGGTGCCCTTGTTGAGGGTCACCACCTGCGAGCCGTCTTTCTGCTGCGACAGCTCGCCGGAATCCGCCACCACCACCGAGGGACGCGCATTGCCTTTCGGACGCAGCTGGGCAAGGAAGACGTCATGGAAGCGGTTGCCGTTGACGCTCTCGATAAACATCACCGCGTTACCATCGCTGGCCTGCTGGAACTGGCCCTGGGCCAGCGCCGCCATGCCGGGGTTGGCTTTGGCTTCGGCCAGCACTTCGTCCTGATGGCGCGACGACCACGGCCCCGCCCACATGACGTTGACCGCCGCCACCGCGCCGGTGAACAGCGCGAGGATCATCGCCGCCTTGATCAGCACGGCTTTGCTCAGACCGCAGGCGTGCATCACCGTAATTTCACTTTCGGTGTACAGCTTGCCCAGGGTCATTAGCAGGCCAAGGAACAAACTTAACGGCAGGATAAGCTGCGCCATCTCCGGGATGCCGAGCCCCAACAGCGAGAGCACCAGATTGGTTGGGATATCGCCATCCACCGCGGCGCCGAGGATCCTGACTAATTTCTGACAAAAGAAAATCAGTAACAGGATGAATAGGATCGCCAACTGGCTTTTCAGCGTCTCACGAACCAGATATCTTATGATTATCACTATAAATACGCCCGTAAAAACCCGTTTTATTGCAGGAAAATTGCTTGTTTCATGGCTTAAACGTCATTTATTCTCTTTGGTCGTTGAAAACATCGCTAAGATTAAATGACTCATCGGTTCTGCATGTCAGGATCTTTTCTGACGAACCCAGGCCTTAATAACGTTAAGATTAACACGAAGTCACCGCAACAGCGGACATGAGTTACGAAAGCTTGCAATTATATACTCAATGGATTTCGAGTTGTAAGAAGGCAGCAGGGCTGTGACCCCTGGCGCGCGCGTTAGGCCCGCATCAGGTAAGCAGGCGCAGCCGGCGCATCTGCAACTTGAAAGGCGACGAGTATAGCCGTAGCCACCACTGTTGTCTTTAAGATTCAGGAGCATAGTGCATGGAGTTCAGTGTAAAAAGCGGTAGCCCGGAGAAGCAACGGAGCGCCTGTATCGTGGTCGGCGTCTTTGAACCACGTCGCCTCTCCCCCATCGCCGAACAACTCGATAAAATCAGCGACGGCTACATCAGCGCCCTGCTGCGTCGCGGCGAGCTGGAAGGCAAACCTGGCCAGACGTTATTGCTGCACCATGTGCCAAACATTCTGTCTGAGCGCATTCTGCTGATTGGCTGCGGCAAAGAGCGCGAGCTGGATGAACGTCAGTATAAGCAGGTCATCCAGAAAACCATCAATACCCTGAATGATACCGGTTCAATGGAAGCCGTCTGCTTCCTGACCGAGCTGCACGTCAAGGGCCGCAACAACTACTGGAAAGTTCGCCAGGCCGTTGAAACCGCCAAAGAGACGCTGTACAGCTTCGATCAGTTGAAGACCAACAAAAGCGAGCCGCGTCGCCCGCTGCGTAAAATGGTCTTTAACGTGCCGACCCGTCGCGAGCTGACCAGCGGCGAACGCGCCATTCAGCATGGCCTGGCGATCGCCGCTGGCATCAAAGCGGCGAAAGATCTTGGCAACATGCCGCCGAACATCTGTAACGCCGCCTATCTGGCTTCCCAGGCGCGTCAGCTGGCCGATACCTACAGCAAGAACGTCATTACCCGCGTGATCGGCGAACAGCAGATGCGCGAGCTGGGGATGAACTCCTATCTCGCCGTCGGCAACGGCTCGCAGAACGAGTCGCTGATGTCGGTCATCGAGTATAAAGGCAACCCGTCTGAGGACGCGCGCCCTATCGTGCTGGTCGGTAAAGGCCTGACCTTCGACTCTGGCGGCATCTCCATCAAGCCTGCCGAAGGCATGGACGAGATGAAGTACGACATGTGCGGCGCCGCGGCGGTGTACGGCGTGATGCGGATGGTTGCCGAGCTGCAGCTGCCGCTGAACGTCATCGGCGTGCTGGCGGGCTGTGAAAACATGCCTGGCGGTCGCGCCTATCGTCCGGGTGACGTCCTGACCACCATGTCCGGCCAGACGGTGGAAGTCCTGAACACCGACGCCGAAGGCCGCCTGGTGCTGTGCGACGTCCTGACCTACGTTGAGCGTTTCGAACCGGAAGCGGTTATCGACGTCGCGACGCTGACCGGCGCCTGCGTGATTGCCCTCGGCCATCACATCACCGGCCTGATGTCGAACCATAACCCGCTGGCCCATGAGCTGATCGGCGCCTCTGAACTGGCGGGCGACCGCGCATGGCGTCTGCCGCTGGCCGATGAGTTCCAGGACCAGCTGGAATCCAACTTTGCCGATATGGCGAATATCGGCGGCCGTCCTGGCGGCGCAATTACCGCCGGCTGCTTCCTGTCGCGCTTTACCCGTAAGTACAACTGGGCGCACCTCGACATCGCCGGTACCGCCTGGCGTTCCGGTAAGGCCAAAGGCGCCACCGGTCGTCCGGTCGCCCTGCTGTCGCAGTTCCTGCTCAATCGTGCGGGTTTTAACGGCGAAGAGTGATTGCCGTCTGATGCCCGGTGGCGCTACGCTTACCGGGCCTACGGAAAGATGCCGTTTGTAGGCCGGGTAAGCGTAGCGCCACCCGGCTTTGCATTTAAATCCACGACAAGAAGCCCCATATATGAAGAATGCAACGTTCTACCTTCTGGACAACGAAAACACCGTCGAAGGCCTGAGCGCCGTCGAGCAGCTGGTGTGTGACATTGCCGCAGAACGTTGGCGCAACGGCAAGCGCGTCCTGATCGCCTGTGAAGATGAGCAGCAGGCGATTCGCCTCGACGAGGCGCTGTGGTCGCGGCCGCCGGAGAGCTTTGTGCCGCATAATCTGGCGGGCGAAGGCCCGAGAGGCGGTGCGCCAGTGGAGATTGCCTGGCCGCAGAAACGCAACAGCAGCCCGCGGGACATTCTGATCAGTCTGCGGCTTAACTTTGCAGATTTTGCCACCGCTTTCACAGAAGTGATAGACTTTGTCCCTTACGAAGAAAATCTGAAACAACTGGCGCGCGAACGCTATAAAGCGTACCGCATGGCTGGTTTCAACCTGAACACGGCAACCTGGAAATAATGGAAAAGACATACAACCCACAAGATATCGAACAGCCGCTTTACGAGCACTGGGAAAAGCAGGGCTATTTCAAACCGAATGGTGATGAAAGCCAGGAGAGCTTCTGCATCATGATCCCGCCGCCGAACGTCACCGGCAGTTTGCATATGGGTCATGCCTTCCAGCAAACCATCATGGATACCATGATTCGCTACCAGCGCATGCAGGGCAAAAACACCCTGTGGCAGGCCGGTACCGACCACGCGGGTATCGCCACCCAGATGGTGGTTGAGCGTAAGATTGCCGCGGAAGAAGGGAAAACCCGTCACGACTACGGCCGCGATGCCTTCATCGACAAAATCTGGCAGTGGAAAGCGGAATCCGGCGGCACCATTACCCGCCAGATGCGCCGCCTCGGCAACTCCGTGGACTGGGAGCGCGAGCGCTTCACCATGGACGAGGGGCTTTCCAATGCCGTGAAAGAAGTCTTTGTTCGCCTGTACAAAGAAGATCTGATCTACCGCGGTAAACGCCTGGTTAACTGGGACCCGAAACTGCGCACCGCCATTTCCGACCTCGAAGTGGAAAACCGCGAATCGAAAGGTTCCATGTGGCACATCCGCTACCCGCTGGCCGATGGCGCGAAAACCGCTGACGGTAAAGATTACCTGGTGGTCGCCACCACCCGTCCGGAAACCCTGCTGGGCGATACCGGCGTGGCCGTCAACCCGGAAGATCCGCGTTACAAAGATTTGATTGGCAAATTCGTGGTGCTGCCGCTGGTTAACCGTCGCATCCCGATCGTGGGCGACGAACACGCCGACATGGAAAAAGGCACCGGCTGCGTGAAGATCACCCCGGCGCACGACTTTAACGACTACGAAGTGGGTCGTCGTCATCAGCTGCCGATGATCAACATCCTGACCTTTGACGGCGACATCCGCGAAAGCGCGGAAGTCTACGACACCAAAGGCAATGAATCCGACGTCTACTCCAGCGAGATCCCGGCGGAGTTCCAGAAACTGGAACGCTTCGCGGCGCGTAAAGCCGTCGTCGCGGCGGTTGACGCCCTCGGCCTGCTGGAAGAGATCAAACCGCACGATCTGACCGTCCCTTACGGCGATCGCGGCGGCGTGGTTATCGAACCGATGCTCACCGACCAGTGGTACGTGCGTGCGGACGTGCTGGCCAAGCCGGCGGTGGAAGCCGTTGAGAATGGCGACATTCAGTTCGTGCCGAAGCAGTACGAAAACATGTACTTCTCCTGGATGCGCGATATTCAGGACTGGTGTATCTCCCGTCAGCTGTGGTGGGGTCACCGCATCCCGGCATGGTATGACAACGACGGCAACGTCTACGTGGGCCGTAGCGAAGACGAAGTGCGTCAGGAAAACAAACTCGGTACGGACGTTGCCCTGCGTCAGGATGAAGACGTTCTCGATACCTGGTTCTCCTCCGCGCTGTGGACCTTCTCCACCCTCGGCTGGCCGGAAAACACCGACGCCCTGCGTCAGTTCCACCCGACCAGCGTGATGGTGTCCGGCTTCGACATCATCTTCTTCTGGATCGCCCGCATGATCATGATGACCATGCACTTCATCAAAGATGAAAACGGCAAGCCGCAGGTACCGTTTAAGACCGTCTACATGACCGGTCTGATCCGCGATGACGAAGGCCAGAAGATGTCCAAATCCAAGGGTAACGTTATCGACCCGCTGGATATGGTTGACGGCATTACCCTGCCGGAGCTGCTGGAGAAACGTACCGGCAACATGATGCAGCCGCAGCTGGCGGAAAAAATCCGTAAGCGCACCGAGAAACAGTTCCCGAACGGCATCGAGCCGCACGGCACCGACGCCCTGCGCTTCACCCTGGCAGCGCTGGCCTCTACCGGCCGCGACATCAACTGGGATATGAAGCGTCTGGAAGGTTACCGTAACTTCTGTAACAAGCTGTGGAACGCCAGCCGCTTCGTACTGATGAATACCGAAGATCAGGATTGTGGCTTCAACGGCGGCGAAATGGTGCTCTCCCTGGCCGACCGCTGGATCCTCGCGGAATTCAACCACACCGTGAAAGCGTATCGCGAAGCGCTGGATAACTTCCGCTTCGATATCGCCGCCGGCATCCTGTACGAGTTCACCTGGAACCAGTTCTGCGACTGGTACCTGGAGCTGACCAAGCCGGTGATGAACGGTGGCAGCGAAGCGGAGCTGCGCGGGACTCGCCATACGCTGGTGACCGTGCTGGAAGGTCTGCTGCGCCTGGCGCATCCGATCATTCCGTTCATCACCGAGACCATCTGGCAGCGCGTGAAAGCGATCTGCGGTATCACCGCCGACACCATCATGCTGCAGCCGTTCCCGCAGTACGATGCTTCTCAGGTCGATGAAGCGGCGCTGGCCGATACCGAATGGCTGAAACAGGCGATCGTCGCCGTGCGTAACATCCGTGCGGAAATGAACATCGCCCCGGGCAAACCGCTGGAACTGCTGCTGCGCGGCTGCAGCAAAGAGGCCGAGCGTCGTGTGAACGACAACCGCAGCTTCCTGCTGAACCTGGCGCGTCTGGAAAGCATTACCGTGCTGCCTGCCGATGATAAAGGTCCGGTCTCCGTGACCAAGATTATCGACGGTGCCGAGCTGCTGATCCCGATGGCGGGCCTCATCAATAAAGAAGATGAGCTGGCGCGTCTGGCGAAAGAAGTGGCCAAAATCGAAGGTGAAATTGGCCGCATCCAAAGCAAGCTGTCCAACGAAGGTTTTGTCGCCCGCGCGCCAGAAGCGGTGATCGCTAAAGAGCGCGAGAAGCTGGAAGGCTACGCGGAAGCGAAAGCGAAGCTGATTGAGCAGCAGGCGGTGATCGCCGCGCTGTGATCCTCCCGCCCCTTGCCACCCGGCAAGGGGCGTTTTTTATGAAACATCCTCGCTTGCGCTCTCCCCTGCCGCGATGTTATTAACATCATCATTCGTCTTTTTTGGGTAATGAGTCATTGTATGAATACGAGCGTCCCCGCGGCGACGTTGCTGCGTCGCATTACGGCGGCAGACAATGCCGCCATCGCCAGGGTCATCCGCCAGGTCTCGGCTGAATATGGCCTGACCGCCGATAAAGGCTATACGGTCGCCGACCCGAATCTCGATGAACTGTATGAGCTGTACAGCCAGCCGGGCTCTGCCTATTGGGTGGTGGAGAAAGAGGGCGAAGTGGTTGGCGGCGGTGGCGTCGCCCCCCTCGCCTGCAGCGAGCCGGATATCTGCGAGCTACAGAAAATGTATTTTATGACCAGCGCGCGCGGTCAGGGGCTGGCGAAGAAGCTGGCGCTGCTGGCGCTGGACTACGCCCGCGAGCAGGGCTTTAAACGCTGCTATCTGGAAACTACCGCCTTCCTGACGGAGGCGATCGGCTTATATGAACATCTTGGCTTTGAGCACATTGACGGGCCGCTGGGTTGCACCGGCCACGTTGACTGTGAAGTGCGGATGCTGAAAACGCTGTAGCGCCTCGATATCGCAGGCGTCCCCGGTAGCGCTACGCTTACCGGGGCTACAGTTCGGTAGCCCGGCTAAGCGTAGCGCAAGCCGGGGTATGTCCCGGATGGAACCCCTTGCACCTTACCCGTGCTCGCGGTGCCGTTTTTTTGTTGGGTGGCGGCTAACGCCTTACCCGACCTACGGCTCGTACCATTGCGGGCTGAAGCTCTCAACGCTATCTCTTTCCCCAGGGCTACTGAAACTGCCAGTGTTAGTGGCTACCGGGGCTGCAGGGCCCGAATACCGAGGGTTACGCCGCCACCGGCACACCGCTGTGAAAGCGGAACTCGGCCTCCGGCCTGAGGATCAGCGCCGCTTCCGCCTCGCCGAGCTGGCGCACCCGCTCGCTAATATCGTCTCCGGCAATCTTCTGCGCCAGATCCAGATAGTCCTGATAGTGACGCGCCTCGGAGCGCAGCAGCGACAGATAAAACTTCTGCAGATCGTCATCCAGCCACGGCGCCAGCGCCGCAAAGCGTTCGCAGGAGCGGGCCTCGATATAAGCGCCGCAGATCAACTTATCGATCAGCATCACCGGCTCGTGCGAACGCACCTCCCGCCGCATGCCACGGGCATAGTTGCTGGCGGTGATTTTGACGTAGGGAATATCACGCGCCAGCATCATCTCCCGCACCTGCCAGAAGTGATGTAGCTCCTCTTTAATCAGCAAAATCATGCTGTCCAGCAACTGGCGGCCCCACGGGTCGTCGGTCTGCGGCATGGCGCTTTTGTTGATCCGCTTATGCAGGGCGACGAAATCCGGCTCCGGCCCCCAGCGGTAGGTGAAGTCTTCATACGGCTTCAGGCAGGCCAGCAGCTCGTCGGCGTCGGCTTTATCCGCGACGTAGCGACGCACCAGCAGCATGGCGTTCTGCGCCGCTTTCAGTTCGCACACCATATGGTCGGTCAGCAGCAGCGGCAGGTTTTCCGGCTTGCGGGCTTCGTCAATCCACGCCTGCGGCGTCGGGCAGTGCAGGAAATTGATAATCGGGGAGAGTATCTGCGGGTAATCCATGGAAGTTCCTTGCTATACGGCGGCAGGCGCCGCCGTATCCATCTGCAGCTTAGTGGCGAACACCATCGTCGTCTTCATCGACAAAATCTTCGTCATCGTCGCCGTCTTCTTCACCGTTCGGGTCCTCATAATAGGTACCCCAACCGTCATACTCGACGTCATATTTTTCTGCCAGCGTCATCAGCTGTTCCACCTGGGCATCGATCAGGTCTGCGTTCAGCGCGCATTCGCTGAGAATATCGCAGCAGATGACCATGTCACCCTCTTCCACTTCCAGCTCTTCGGGCTCGGTCACTTCATAGCCCAGCTTGAACGCTTCCACCGCCACTTTCTCCAGGGTTTCGAAATCGTCTGCAGAGAGGTGATGCTCAATCGTGTACAGTGCGTCCGGATCGCTGCCATCCTCCAGCAGCTCTTCGATAATCAGACGCGTCTCTTCACGCTGTTCTTCCAGGTGTTCCGGGTTTGCCATGGCTCGTTCCTCATAATGTGCGGCATTTGTCCCTATTGTCACATACCGCCGTCATTGCCTCCACTTCTCAGTGAAAGATTTCGATCACAGACTTGCAAATGAATATTCATACATATAAATTGAATTTTAATTCAATTAGTGGCCTATGCCAGGTGAGGGAACCATGTCTGCGTTTTACCAGAAGCATTTTTTAAAGTTACTCGATTTTACGCCTGCAGAAATCACCGCCCTGCTCGAGCTGGCGGCAAAGCTCAAAGCCGATAAGAAAAACGGTATCGAAGTCCAGAAACTGGCAGGGAAAAACATCGCGCTCATCTTCGAAAAAGACTCAACCCGTACACGATGCTCTTTCGAAGTTGCCGCATACGATCAGGGCGCCCGCGTGACCTATCTGGGGCCAAGCGGCAGCCAGATTGGCCATAAAGAGTCGATCAAAGACACCGCCCGCGTGCTCGGGCGGATGTACGATGGCATTCAGTATCGCGGCCACGGCCAGGAGGTGGTGGAGACCCTGGCGCAATACGCCGGCGTGCCGGTGTGGAACGGCCTCACCAACGAGTTCCACCCCACCCAGTTGCTGGCGGACCTGCTGACCATGAAAGAGCACCTGCCGGGCAAAGCCTTTAACCAGATGACGCTGGTCTACGCCGGCGACGCGCGCAACAACATGGGCAATTCGATGCTGGAAGCCGCAGCGCTGACCGGTCTGGATCTGCGCCTGGTAGCGCCATCGGCCTGCTGGCCGGAGTCTCAGCTGGTGGAGACCTGTACCGCGCTGGCCAAACAGCAGGGCGGCAACATCACCCTGACGGAAGATATCGCCGCAGGAGTGAAAGGCGCCGATTTTATCTATACCGACGTCTGGGTCTCGATGGGCGAGGCGAAGGAAAAATGGGCCGAACGTATCGCCCTGCTCCGCGACTATCAGGTTAACAGCGCGATGCTGGCGCTGACCGGCAATCCGCAGGTCAAGTTCCTCCACTGCCTGCCGGCATTCCATGACGACCAGACCACGTTGGGCAAACAGATGGCCGCCGATTACGGCCTGCACGGCGGTATGGAAGTGACTGACGAGGTGTTTGAGTCGGCGGCGAGCGTGGTTTTCGATCAGGCGGAAAACCGGATGCACACCATCAAAGCGGTGATGGTGGCGACGCTGAGCAAGTAGTCCTTCGCGTGTGGCCACATCCCGGATAGCACGGCGCTTATCCGGGATATGGCTCGCCATTTTACGCCATCAGCATCTTCACTACCGCTTTGCGCACCTTCGCCGGGGCGCCTACGGCGCACAGCGGTTTATGCACTTCGCCGGGATAAAACACCACAAAATCCCCTTCGTTGAGGATCACCGTTTTCTCCTGCTGGCCTTCGGCAAGAAAAGCGATGTCTTTCTCCGCCAGCCAGTCGGTCTGCGGCTCTCCAGCCGGCAAGGTACTGAAGGTCATCCCCTCGATGCCGCGGAGCACAATCTGAATATCGAGATAGCGGGCATGGTATTCCGCGCGGCGCGCGGCCTGCGGCTCGGTGGTGTCTTCGGAAATCAGATAAAACAGGTTATTGCCGTCGATATCGTGTTTACCCAGCGGCGTCGCCTCGCTGACATGGGCGATGACGTGCTCAATGGCCTCGCGCAGCGCGGCAGGCAGCCATGGCTGCAGATGGTGGATATTGCCAATAATCATCACTTACCTCGAATATAAAACAGCATTTCATTTTATAACTTTATACCCCCATCGCCACTGCCATACCAGTACAGTTTCACCGTTCTTTGCGCTGGCGCACTTTTCTGTAGGCAAACGATTACCTGTTTGTGAATGAATCGCTTGATCGTCATAACGGTCTGCGTATAATGCCAGTCGTTTTGCCGGGAGGAAGCATGGCCAATTGCGTACGACATTCTGTCTTAGCGCGTCTGAACGCAGACGCTGGCCTGGCGTTTTTCTTTCCGTTGCTCATTGGATTCCCGAAGCCCCTTATTTAAGGGGCTTTTTTTTTGCCCAGGCGTCAGGAGATAAGCATGGCTAACCCGCTATATCAAAAACATATCATTTCCATAAACGATCTCAGCCGCGAAGACCTCGAACTGGTGCTGGCGACGGCGGCAAAGCTGAAAGCCAATCCGCAACCCGAGCTGCTGAAGCATAAGGTTATCGCCAGCTGTTTCTTTGAAGCCTCCACCCGTACCCGTCTCTCTTTTGAAACCTCGATGCACCGCCTGGGCGCCAGCGTGGTCGGCTTTTCTGACAGCGCCAATACCTCGCTGGGCAAAAAAGGGGAAACCCTGGCGGATACCATCTCCGTCATCAGCACCTACGTTGACGCCATCGTGATGCGTCATCCGCAGGAGGGCGCCGCGCGCCTGGCGACCGAATTCTCCGGCGGCGTGCCGGTACTGAACGCTGGCGACGGCGCTAACCAGCACCCGACCCAAACCCTGCTCGACCTGTTCACCATCCAGGAGACCCAGGGCCGCCTCGAAAACCTCAACGTGGCGATGGTCGGCGATCTGAAGTATGGCCGTACCGTCCACTCCCTGACCCAGGCGCTGGCCAAATTCAGCGGCAACCGCTTCTACTTTATCGCCCCGGACGCGCTGGCCATGCCGCAGTACATCCTCGATATGCTGGATGAAAAAGGTATCGCCTGGAGCCTGCATAGCGCCATCGACGACGTGATGGCGGAAGTGGATATTCTGTACATGACCCGCGTGCAGAAAGAGCGTCTGGATCCGTCGGAATACGCCAACGTGAAAGCGCAGTTCGTCCTGCGCGCCGCCGACCTCGAAGGGGCGCGCGCCAACATGAAGGTGCTGCACCCGCTGCCGCGCATTGACGAAATCACCACCGATGTCGATAAAACACCGCACGCCTGGTACTTCCAGCAGGCCGGTAACGGCATCTTCGCCCGCCAGGCGTTACTGGCACTGGTACTGAATAGCGAGCTGGCACTGTAAGGGGGAATGAGAGATGACACACGACAATAAACTGCAAGTAGAAGCCATTAAACGCGGCACCGTGATCGACCATATCCCGGCGCAGGTCGGCTTTAAGCTGCTCACCCTGTTCAAACTGACCGAAACCGACCAGCGTATCACCATCGGCCTGAACCTGCCCTCCGGCGAGATGGGCCGCAAGGATTTGATTAAAATCGAGAACACCTTCCTGACCGACGAGCAGGTTAACCAGCTGTCGCTGTACGCCCCGCAGGCGACGGTAAACCGCATTGATGATTACGAAGTGGTGGGCAAATCCCGCCCGAGCCTGCCGGATCGCATTGACAGCGTGCTGGTCTGCCCGAACAGCAACTGTATCAGCCACGCCGAACCGGTTTCTTCCAGTTTTGCAGTGAAAAAACGCGCTGATGACATCGCACTCAAATGCAAATACTGTGAAAAAGAGTTTTCTCATTATGTGGTGCTGGCCAACTAAATGCGGTTGGTATTGGTGGTAGGCCTCCCTATAATGGCTACCACCCTACGCTTCGTCCTTCAGGCGGCGTCTGCGCCGGCGGCACAGCGCTTACCCTCTGGCGGCAACCTGAATGATTTTGCGTAACATTACTCAGTTCATCTGGAGATAACATGAGCAAAACTATTGCGACGGAAAATGCACCAGCAGCGATTGGCCCATACGTTCAGGGCGTTGATCTGGGCAGCATGATCATCACCTCTGGCCAGATCCCGGTCGACCCGAAAACCGGCAGCGTCCCGGAAGACGTGTCCGCGCAGGCGCGTCAGTCGCTGAACAACGTGAAAGCGATCGTTGAAGCCGCTGGCCTCACCGTCGGCGACATCGTCAAGACCACCGTATTCGTCAAAGACCTCAACGATTTCGCTACCGTTAACGCCACCTACGAAGCGTTCTTCACCGAGCACAATGCCACCTTCCCGGCGCGCTCCTGTGTGGAAGTCGCTCGTCTGCCGAAAGACGTGAAGATCGAGATCGAAGCCATCGCCGTGCGTCGCTGATCGCTTTGGTTGGCAGAAAAAAAGGCAGCCAGTGGCTGCCTTTTTTACGTGGCTCATCCGAAAATGCGCCCTTCACTGCCAGCCGTAGCGACGGCTATAGAAACCTTTAACGGTCTGGGTCAGCACCATATAGCCCGCCAGGATCACCACCAGCCACGGGAAGTAGCTGAGCGGCAGCGCCTGCAGCTGCAGGTAGCCCGCCAGCGGCGAGAACGGCAGGGCAATGCCCACGGCCATCACCACCAGAGTCATGGCGAACAGCGGCCACGCGGCGCGGCTCTGAACGAACGGAATGCGCCGGGTGCGGATCATGTGCACAATCAGCGTCTGCGACAGCAGCCCTTCAATAAACCAGCCGGACTGGAACAGAGTCTGCATCTCCACGGTATTGGCGTGGAACACCCACCACATCAGGCCGAAGGTGAGGATATCGAAAATCGAGCTGATCGGTCCGAAGAAGACCATAAAGCGCCCGAGATCGGTCGGGTTCCAGCGCTGCGGTTTACGGATCTGCTCATCATCGACGTTATCAAACGGGATCGCCACCTGGGAGACATCGTACAGCAGGTTCTGAATCAACAGGTGCAGCGGCAGCATCGGCAGAAACGGCAGGAAGGCGCTGGCCACCAGCACGCTAAAGACGTTACCGAAGTTGGAGCTGGCGGTCATTTTGATGTACTTGAGCATGTTGGCGAAGGTGCGGCGGCCTTCGATCACCCCCTCCTCCAGCACCATCAGGCTTTTTTCCAGCAGAATGATATCCGCCGCCTCGCGGGCGATATCCACCGCGCCATCAACCGAGATGCCAATATCCGCCGCGCGTAACGCCGGGGCGTCGTTGATGCCATCGCCCATAAAGCCCACCACGTGACCTTCGCGTTTCAGCAGCGTCACGATACGCTCTTTATGCAGCGGCGCCAGACGCGCAAACAAAGTGGTGCGCTTCGCCAGCGCCGCCAGGTCATCGTCGCTCATGGCTTCAATCTGGCTGCCAATCACCACTTCGCCCGCATCCAGCCCCACTTCATGGCACACCTTCGCCGCCACCAGTTCGCTATCGCCGGTGAGGATTTTCACCGTGATGCCGCTGGCCTTCAGCGCCTTCAGCGCCGGGGCGGTGGTCTCTTTCGGCGGATCGAGGAAGGCGATGTAGCCTTCGAGGATCAGGTCGGATTCATCGGCGCGCTGGTAATCGCCCTCGCGCGCCGGCAGGTATTTGGTTGCCACCGCCACCACCCGCAGTCCCTGACGGTTCAGGGTATCGGTGACCCGGCGGATGCGGCGCAGCATGGTGTCGTCCAGCGGTACGATTTCGCCGTTGTAGCGCACCTGGGTCGAGACGTTAAGGATCTCCTGCAACGCCCCTTTACAGATCAGCTGATGCGCGTCGCCCTGCTCTTTCACCACCACCGACATGCGGCGGCGTTCGAAGTCGAACGGGATCTCATCCACCTTCTGCCAGCGCTCCGCGAGGCCGCGGGCGGCCTCCAGCTCCACGCCTTCCAGCACCGCGGTATCGAGCAGGTTTTTCAGCCCGGTCTGGTAATGGCTGTTGAGCCAGGCGGTATGCAGCACTCTCTCGCTGGACTTACCGGAGACATCGGTGTGGTTCTCCAGCACGATCTTGTCCTGAGTCAGGGTGCCGGTTTTATCGGTGCAGAGAATATCCATCGCGCCAAAGTTCTGAATGGCGTCGAGGTGTTTGACGATCACTTTTTGTTTCGACAGCTTCACCGCCCCGCGCGCCAGCGTCGAGGTGACGATCATCGGCAGCATCTCCGGCGTCAGGCCGACCGCCACCGACAGTGCAAACAGCGCCGCTTCCCACCAGTCGCCTTTGGTGTAGCCATTAATCAACAGCACCACCGGGGCCATCACCAGCATAAAGCGGATCAGCAGCATGCTGACCCGGCTGATGCCTTTCTGGAAGGCGTTCGGCTCGCTTTCCTGCTCGCTGACGCGCCCGGCCAGCTGGCCAAACCAGGTGTTGCCGCCGGTGGCGTAGACGATAGCCTGCGCCGAGCCGCTCACCACGTTGGTCCCCATAAAGCACAGGGTGTCGCATTCCAGCGGGTTCTGCTGCAGCGGGTCGCGACTGCGCGCGACTTTCTCTACCGGCAGCGATTCGCCGGTCAGCGAGGCCTGAGCGACAAACAGATCGCGCGCCTGAATAATGCGCAGGTCCGCCGGGATCATATCTCCCGCCGACAGCTTGACGATATCTCCTGGCACCAGTTGGTCGATAGGCAGTTCAAGCCAGCGGCTCTCCCCCTGCTCGTTCACCACCCGCAGCACCGTGGCGGTATTGCTGACCATCGCCTTTAGCGCATCCGCCGCTTTGGTCGAGCGCGCTTCCTGGATGAAGTTAAGCAGCGTCGAGATGCCGACCATCAGCGCGATAACGCCCGCGGCGAACAGATCTTCGGTGGAATAGGAGACGATGCCGAGCACCGTCAGCAGCAGGTTGAACGGGTTGCGATAGCAGGTCCACAGATGCACCCACCACGGCGAGGGCTTCTGCGCCGGGATCTGATTGTCACCATGTTTGAGGATCTTTGCCGCCACTTCGCCTTCATTGAGCCCTTCAGGGTGGCTGTCAAAGGCACGCCAGATCTCCTGGTCATCCATCGCCGCAACGTCCAGGCAGCGCTTGCCGAGCGAGTCCGGGATCGGCACGCTGGTCAGGTTACGGGCATCAGGCAGCGGATCGCGCTGGACCAAACGGCGTGGCAGATGGCGGCTAAGCTGCGCGAACAGCTGCCGGGTATAATTTTTCAACATAAACAGTCCCTCCGCGCTCGCGCGAGCGAACGCAGCGTCGCCAACAGGCGTAGCAAAGCCTACCTGTCAGGCATGTAATTTTTATGGCAGGGACATCAAGGACATCACTGCTTTACGCTTTCCGGTAAAGCAGTGTTAAACAGGCTTACCGGAAAGAAAGGTTGCTCCATCGAGGATGAGGAGTGGGATCGGGGTCCATAAATTCTCCGGTAAGTGAATATAAACGGCGCGGATTATAGCGCGCTCGTTGAGACATGTGTGGCATTTATGGCGATGATAAGCCCGCGCAACTAAACCGAACGTAAACCAGACTTTGCTCATTGCGGTTTGGTTGAGTAGCATTAGGCTCACTTCTACCATCCCTGACGAGAATTCCGCATGCAGAACCGGCTGACCATCAAAGATATTGCGCGTTTAAGCGGCGTAGGAAAATCGACGGTATCCCGCGTCCTTAACAACGAGAGCGGGGTCAGCGAACGGACCCGCGAGCGCGTCGAAGCGGTGATGCAGCAGCACGGTTTCTCACCCTCCCGCTCCGCCCGCGCCATGCGCGGCCAGAGCGATAAAGTGGTGGCGATTATCGTCACCCGTCTGGATTCCCTGTCGGAAAACCTTGCCGTGCAGACCATGCTGCCCGCCTTTTATGAACAGGGTTACGATCCGATTATGATGGAGAGTCAGTTCTCCCCGGGACTGGTGGAAGAGCATCTCGGCATGCTCGCCCGGCGTAATATTGACGGCGTAGTGCTGTTCGGATTTACCGGCATTGATGAGGCGATGCTCGCCCCCTGGCGCGATACGCTGGTGCTGATGGCCCGCGACGCCCCCGGTTTCGCCTCGGTGTGCTATGACGACGAAGGCGCCATCACGCTGCTGATGCAGCGGCTCTACGATCGCGGACATCGCCACATCAGTTTTCTTGGCGTCCCGCACAGCGACGTCACCACCGGCGAGCGCCGCCATCTCGCCTACCTCGCTTTCTGTAAAAAGCATCGCCTGACGCCCACCGCCGCTCTGCCGGGCCTGGGCATGAAGCAGGGGTATGACACCGTCGCCAGCGTGCTGACGGCCGAAACCAGCGCCCTGGTCTGCGCGACGGATACCCTCGCCCTCGGCGCCAGCAAGTACCTCCAGCAGCAGGGCCGCGCTGCGCTGCAGCTCGCCAGCGTCGGTAGCACGCCGCTAATGAAGTTTCTCCACCCGGAAATCTTGACCGTCGATCCCGGCTATGCCGAGTCCGGACGCCGGGCCGCCCGGCAGTTGATCGAGCAGATCGCCGGCAGCGTCGAACCCCGCCAGATCGTGATTCCCGCCGCCCTGAATTAATCTCGTTCGGACGATTTATGTGATCGTCGCCGGGTTTCGGGAACGTTCCCATTTTGCAAAGCAAACGAAACGGTTAGGATGCCCTCAAGGTAAAAACGGCATCTCTCCCCTCTGTTTTTGAGGCTTCATCATGAGCAAAGTAAACCAGCAGGACATCGATAAACTGATCGAACTGGTGGGCGGGCGCGGCAACATCGCCACCGTCAGCCACTGTATTACCCGTTTGCGCTTTGTGCTGAACGACCCGGCCATCGCCAAACCAAAAGAGATTGAACAGCTGCGCATGGTGAAGGGATGCTTCACTAACGCCGGTCAGTTCCAGGTGGTCATCGGCACCGAGGTGGGCGATTACTACAAGGCCCTGCTGGCTACCACCGGCCAGACCTCCGCCAATAAAGAGCAGGTCAAGCAGGCCGCGCGGCAAAATATGAAGTGGCATGAGCAGTTGATCTCGCACTTTGCCGAGATCTTCTTCCCGCTGCTGCCGGCGCTAATCAGTGGCGGTCTGATCCTCGGTTTCCGTAACGTCATCGGCGACTTACCCATGAGCAACGGCCAGACGCTGGCTCAGATGCACCCGTCGCTGAAAACCATCTATGACTTCCTGTGGCTGATTGGCGAGGCGATCTTCTTCTATCTGCCGGTGGGGATCTGCTGGTCAGCGGTGAAGAAGATGGGCGGCACGCCGATCCTCGGGATCGTTCTTGGCGTCACCCTGGTTTCCCCGCAGCTGATGAACGCCTATCTCCTCGGCCAGCAGGTGCCGGAGGTGTGGAACTTCGGCCTGTTTACGATTGCCAAAGTCGGCTACCAGGCGCAGGTGATCCCGGCCTTGCTGGCGGGCCTGACGCTCGGCTTTATCGAGACGCGCCTCAAGCGCATCGTGCCTGACTACCTCTACCTGGTCATTGTCCCGGTCTGCTCGCTGATCCTCGCGGTGTTCCTCGCGCACGCCATTATCGGTCCGTTCGGCCGCCTGATCGGCGACGGCGTGGCCTTCGCGGTACGCCATCTGTTAACCGGCAGCTTCGCGCCAATCGGCGCCGCGCTGTTCGGCTTCCTCTACGCGCCGCTGGTGATTACCGGTGTCCACCAGACCACCCTCGCTATCGATATGCAGATGATCCAGAGCATGGGCGGCACCCCGGTGTGGCCGCTGATTGCGCTGTCGAACATTGCCCAGGCGTCGGCGGTGGTCGGCATCATCATCGCCAGCCGTAAACAGAATGAACGTGAAATCTCGGTGCCGGCGGCAATTTCTGCTTACCTCGGGGTTACCGAACCGGCGATGTACGGTATCAACCTGAAGTACCGCTTCCCGATGCTGTGCGCGATGATCGGCTCCGGCCTCGCCGGCCTGCTGTGCGGCCTGAACGGCGTGCTGGCGAACGGCATCGGCGTCGGCGGCCTGCCGGGCATCCTCTCCATCCAGCCAACCTACTGGCAGGTGTACGCCATGGCGATGGCTATCGCGGTGGTGGTGCCGATTATCCTGACCACCGTGGTGTATCAGCGCAAGTACCGTCAGGGCACCTTGCAGATTGTCTAACTTCTTCTTTCGGGGCGCCTTTGGCGCCCCTCGTTGCAGCAGGAAAGCACTATGAATCATCTTCCCCACTGGTGGCAAAACGGCGTTATTTATCAAATCTATCCGAAGAGTTTTCAGGATACCACCGGCAGCGGTACCGGCGATCTGCGCGGCGTCACTTCCCGCCTCGACTATCTGCAGAAGCTTGGGGTCGACGCCATCTGGCTGACGCCGTTCTATGTCTCACCGCAGGTGGATAACGGCTACGATGTGGCGAACTACACCGCTATCGATCCCTCCTACGGCACGATGGCCGACTTTGACGCCCTGGTGGCGGAGGCGAAGGCCCGTGGTATCCGCATCGTGCTGGATATGGTACTGAACCATACCTCGACCGAGCATGAATGGTTCCGTCAGTCGCTGAATAAGGAGAGTCCCTACCGGCAGTTCTATATCTGGCGCGACGGCGAACCGGACGCGCTGCCGAACAACTGGCGCTCCAAATTTGGCGGCAACGCCTGGCAGTGGCACGCCGACAGCGGGCAGTATTATCTGCACCTGTTCGCCATTGAACAGGCGGATCTCAACTGGGAGAACCCGGCGGTACGCGCTGAGCTGAAAAAGGTCTGCGAATTCTGGGCCGACCGCGGCGTCGACGGTCTGCGCCTCGACGTCGTCAACCTGATCTCGAAAGACCAGACCTTCCCCTGCGATGCGGAGGGTGATGGCCGCCGCTTCTACACTGACGGCCCGCGGGTGCATGAATTCCTGCAGGAGATGAGCCGCGATGTCTTTACTCCCCGTAACCTGATGACCGTCGGCGAGATGTCCTCCACCTCGCTGGAGCACTGCCAGCAGTACGCCGCGCTGGACGGCCGCGAGCTGTCGATGACCTTTAACTTCCACCATTTAAAGGTCGATTATCCCGGCGGTGAAAAATGGACCCTCGCCCGCCCGGACTATGTGGCGCTGAAAGCGCTGTTCCGCCACTGGCAGCAGGGGATGCACAATCGGGCGTGGAACGCGCTGTTCTGGTGTAACCACGATCAGCCGCGCATCGTGTCGCGCTTTGGCGACGAAGGCGAGTACCGGGTGCCGGCGGCGAAGATGCTGGCGATGGTGCTGCACGGCATGCAGGGCACGCCCTATATCTACCAGGGCGAAGAGATCGGCATGACCAATCCGCACTTCAGCAGCATCAGCGATTACCGTGACGTCGAAAGCCACAATATGTTTATCGAGCGCGCAGCGCAGGGGCAAAGCCCGGACGAACTGCTGGCAATCCTCGCCAGTAAGTCGCGCGACAACAGCCGCACGCCGATGCCGTGGCACGCCGGGGAGAACGGCGGCTTCAGCGACGGTGAGCCGTGGATCGGCCTTGGCGATAACTACCGGGAGATCAACGTTGAGGCGGCGCTGGCGGACCCCGATTCGGTGTTTTATGCCTATCAGCAGCTGATTACGCTGCGTAAAACCCTGCCGCTGCTGACCTGGGGCGATTACCAGGATCTCCTGCCGGACCATCCGTCGCTGTGGTGTTATCGCCGTCAGTGGCAGGGGCAAACACTGGTGGTCGCCGCCAACCTGAGCCGCGACCTGCAGACCTGGCAGCCAGAGGAAGCCCAGGGCGACTGGAAGATGATCATCAGCAACTATGCAGAAACTACGCCCCGCCCGACCGGTCTGACGCTGCGGCCGTTCGAAGCCGTATGGTGGCTGCAGGCGTAAGGTACTTCTTGCCCGACAGAAACCGGAGCGTAATGCCTGGCATCGGAGGTGGATGCCAGGCATTTTTGCTTATTTTCCAGCCAGATAAATTTACATTTATCGCCAGCGCCCATCATCCGTACTCTCACCTTTTTACCTTGTTCTGGGTCAATAAAATCGCAAACATCTTTGATGCAAATCACTACATATAGAACTTAAAATGCGTCCCGGCCCTACATGTTGTATTAATCGTCTATTATGTCACCATATCTTGTCGATGTCTGGCGGTGATGAGATGTGGATAAAACGGGCCGGATCTGAAGGCAAACAGCACGAGCCGTAGCGTGCAGCGCCTTCGGGATAACCTCCGCCTCTGTGGATAACCTGTTCTATATATGGAGTGATCATGACACCGCATGTGATGAAACGTGATGGCTGTAAAGTGCCGTTCAAATCAGAGCGCATTCAGGAAGCAATTCTACGTGCAGCTAAAGCAGCGGGAGTCGATGACGCAGACTATTGCGCCACCGTCGCAGAAGTCGTTAGCCAACAAATGCAGGGCCGCGCCCAGGTCGACATCAACGAGATTCAGACTGCGGTAGAAAACCAGCTGATGTCCGGCCCCTATAAGCAGCTGGCGCGCGCCTACATTGAGTATCGCCATGACCGCGATAGCCAGCGCGAGAAGCGCGGCCGCCTCAATCAGGAGATCCGCGGCCTCGTCGAGCAGACCAACTCCGCGCTGCTCAACGAAAATGCCAACAAGGATAGCAAAGTCATCCCGACCCAGCGGGACCTGCTGGCCGGTATCGTCGCCAAGCACTATGCGCGGCAGCACCTGCTGCCCCACGATGTGGTGATGGCCCACGAGCGCGGCATGATCCACTATCACGACCTCGATTACTCGCCCTTCTTCCCGATGTTCAACTGCATGCTGATCGATCTGAAAGGGATGCTGACTCAGGGCTTTAAGATGGGCAACGCGGAGATCGAGCCGCCGAAGTCTATCTCTACCGCCACCGCGGTGACGGCGCAGATCATCGCCCAGGTCGCCAGCCATATTTATGGCGGCACTACCATCAACCGTATCGATGAAGTGCTGGCGCCGTTCGTCACCGAAAGCTTCAAAAAGCATCGTAAAATCGCCGAAGAGTGGCAGATCCCGGACGCCGTAGGCTATGCCCGCGCCCGTACCGAAAAAGAGTGCTACGACGCCTTCCAGTCGCTGGAGTATGAAGTCAACACGCTGCATACCGCCAACGGTCAGACGCCGTTTGTCACCTTTGGTTTTGGCCTCGGCACCAGTTGGGAGTCGCGCCTGATCCAGCAGTCGATTCTGCGCAACCGCATCGCTGGCCTCGGTAAAAATCGCAAAACCGCGGTATTCCCGAAACTGGTCTTCGCCATTCGCGACGGCCTGAACCATAAGTTCGGCGATCCGAACTACGACATCAAGCAGCTGGCGCTGGAGTGCGCCAGCAAGCGCATGTACCCGGATATCCTCAACTACGATCAGGTGGTGAAAGTCACCGGGTCGTTTAAAACGCCGATGGGCTGCCGCAGCTTCCTCGGGGTGTGGGAAAACGAGAACGGCGAGCAGGTGCATGACGGGCGCAATAACCTCGGCGTGATTAGCCTCAACCTGCCGCGTATCGCCCTGGAAGCGAAAGGCGACGAAGCCGCCTTCTGGGCGCTGCTGGACGAGCGCCTGCAGCTGGCGCGCAAAGCGCTGATGACCCGTATTGCCCGTCTGGAAGGGGTGAAGGCCCGCGTGGCGCCGATCCTGTATATGGAAGGGGCCTGCGGCGTGCGGCTGAAAGCCGACGATGACGTCTCCGAGATTTTCAAAAACGGCCGCGCGTCCATTTCACTGGGTTACATCGGTATCCATGAGACCATCAATGCGCTGTACGGTAATCAGCATATGTACGACAGCGAGGCGCTGCGTGAGAAAGGTGTGGCCATCGTCCAGCGCCTGCGCGACGCCGTCGATGTGTGGAAGGAAGAGACCGGCTACGGCTTTAGTCTGTACAGCACGCCGAGCGAAAACCTGTGCGACCGCTTCTGCCGTCTCGACACCGCCGAGTTTGGCATAGTGGAGGGCGTGACCGATAAAGGTTACTACACCAACAGCTTCCACCTCGACGTCGAGAAGAAGGTCAACCCGTACGACAAGATCGATTTCGAAGCGCCGTACCCGCCGCTGGCCAACGGCGGCTTCATTTGCTACGGCGAGTACCCGAATATCCAGCACAACCTGAAGGCGCTGGAAGACGTGTGGGATTACAGCTATGAGCACGTGCCGTACTACGGGACTAATACGCCGATCGATGAATGCTACGAGTGTGGTTTTACCGGCGAGTTCGAGTGCACCAGCAAGGGCTTTACCTGCCCGAAATGTGGTAATCACGATGCCGCTCGCGTGTCGGTTACTCGTCGGGTATGCGGTTATCTCGGCAGTCCGGACGCGCGTCCGTTCAACGCCGGCAAGCAGGAAGAAGTGAAGCGCCGCGTTAAGCACCTGGCCAATGGGCAAATCGGTTAAAGACCAATGCGCTTTTCCCGGATAGCGGCGCGCAGCGCCTTATCCGGGCTACTGTTTTGCACCGTCCGGTAGCCCGGGTAAGGCGGAACGCCGCGACCCGGGAAATGGCCGCATTCCTCCGTTTTCGCAAAGCAATTAGCGTCAGAGCAAGGCGGCAAACGAGGGAATCCCCGGGAGCGTACATTCAGTACGTGACTGGGGTGAGCGAGCGCAGCCAACGCGGCTATGGCGTTAATTGAGAAGCGAAAAATGAATTACCATCAGTACTACCCGGTAGATATCGTCAACGGCCCCGGCACCCGCTGCACCCTGTTTGTCTCCGGCTGCGTCCACGAGTGCCCAGGCTGCTACAACAAGAGCACCTGGCGGGTGAACTCCGGTATGCCGTTTACCGCTGAGATGGCCGACCGCATCATTGCCGACCTCAACGATACCCGCATCAAGCGCCAGGGGATTTCACTCTCCGGCGGCGATCCGCTGCATCCGCAAAACATCGCGGAGATCCTCAAGCTGGTTCAGCGCGTGCGCGCCGAATGCCCCGGCAAAGATATCTGGGTCTGGACCGGCTATAAGCTGGATGAGCTGAATGAGGCGCAAATGCAGGTGGTGAACCTGATCAACGTGCTGGTCGACGGTAAGTTTGTGCAGGATTTAAAAGACCCGGCGCTGATCTGGCGCGGCAGCAGCAACCAGGTGGTACATCATTTGCGTTAATCCCCTCCGTCAGCCTCTCAAAACCGGCTGACGCACTCCATCGCCACCGTTTTAAACTCATTGAAGCTGCGGGTCGTGGCAAGGCGGCTCATGGCGCGCTCGCGCAGGAAAGTCACGAAAATATCGTAGATCGCCATCGCCTCTTCGTACTCGCGCTTACTGATGGCGAGCAGGAAAATGATATGGGCGGTTTCGTCGCCCCAGGCGATGCCCTGCGGGGCGATAACCGTATAAACCACCGTCTTTTTGGCCAGCAGTCCCAGGGAGTGCGGCAGCGCAATGCCATCGCCGAGCATGGTGCTGACAATCGCCTCACGCTCCACCACCGAAGCATGAAACTCGGCGTCAACAAAGCCTTCCTCCAGCAGCTGCTGGCACAGCTCGGCGAACAGCGTTTGCTGATCCATCGGCTTATCGACCACCCGGAAGTGGGCGGCATCGAAGTACTTATTCAGCATCCACGGACGGGTACGGTCCACCAGCACCAGCTTGCCAATCTGATCCAGCTGATAGTCGGTGGGAAACGGCGCGATGGTCACCACCGGTTTGTCTTTTTCGCTGATGCGCACCGTGGAGATAACAAAATCCGCCTCGATCGCATCCCGCTGTTCATACTCGCGCTGGGAAATCGTGGCGGCGATCTCCAGCTGCGGATATTTGCGCTGCAGGATCGCTTCGATCATCCGTACCATCGCATTGCTGGTATCGCAGACCAGTAGCACCTGTGGTTGACGCTGGTAGCCAATATTGTAGTGGCGCTCCAGCCCGACGCCGATATGCAGCACCAGGAAGCCAATTTCGTTTTCGCTGATGGTATAAGGCGTGTACTTCCCCCAGCTGGAGACCGCGGCGAGGGTCATATCCCAGGCCATCGGGTAGTGCTGTTTGATGTTATCCAGCAGCGGATTGGGGATCATGATCTGGTAGCGCACGCGGGTGATCATGGTTTTAATGTGGGTCAGCAGATCGGCGTGCAGCTGGGCGTCGTCCAGCAGGTTGTAGTTATACTGGCTGTTGATGTAGCGCAGAATGTAATTCACCAGAGCTTCGTCATCGTCCGCGCTGATGGTTTCCGGGTCGACGTCCTGCACCTGACGGGCGGCGAGATGCACGCACAGCCACTCTTCTTCGGCGGGCGAGAAGGGTTTTCCGGCCAGCCGCTGCAGCTCTCCCGCCAAATCGCGCGCGGCGTCGCGGACGTTTTGCGCCACATCTTCGGCGTTGAAATCGGCCAGCGGATAGCCTTCGCTAACGCGGCGCACCACCACTGCGCCGTAGAGGCAGATAAAACGCTCGCCGACATCGGTGAGGCGAATATGATGCCGGGTGAGCGTCTCCTGCAGCACAGGCTCCAGCAGCGCAGGGACATCTGCTTCCAGCGCCTCGGCGCCGATTAACGGATGAATGCCGCCCTGCAGCGTCAGTTCCCACAGTAGATCGGTCAGGCAGGCGCGAATCGACACCTCGCTACCAAACAGCTTCATGCCGTGGCGCGGGCGGGTTTCAAGGGTGAGCTGATAGCGCTGGAAGCGCTCACGCACCTCGACCATATCATTTTGCAGCGTCGCGCGGCTGACGAACCACTCATCCGCCAGATCTTCCAGCTTGATGGAGAACGCCGACGTCAGGAAGCGCACCAGCAGAAACGTGATGCGATCCTGGGCGGTTCGCGGCACGTGCTGCGTCTTCGGCGCCGTCTCCTCCAGCGCCTGAAAGCTCGCCGGGTTATCAATTTTCAGCTGATAACCGCTGCCGCGGTTGAGGATAAACTGCGCGCCATACTGCGCCAGCAGCGCATTCAGGGCGGTAATATCGGCGCGCACGGTACGGGTGGAAACCGACAGGCGTTGCGCCAGCTCATCCTGCGGCAGCGTTTCATTCCGCAGCAGGGTGAAGAGTTGCGCTAAGCGTTGGTTGGGAAATCGCATGTCAGTTCCTTGTAATTACGGCTCAGGGTTGGGCGGATATCACCATCTGCGATGGGCTACCGACCGGCGTGTAGTCGGAGGCAAAGGTTAATTTGCCATCCTTCGGCGACACGCTGAAGCGGGTAATATTATCGCTACGCTGGTTCATGACGTACAGCCACTGCCCCTGATTATCCAGGGTCAGCGTACGGGGGTAATCCCCACGCGTCCAGATATCCTCCTGGTGGCTCAGGCGGCCATCCGCCTGCACCGTAAAGTGGGCGATGCTGTTATGCAGACGGTTGGCGACATACAGCTGCTTACCATCGTTGCTCAGCGCCAGACCGGCGGCAAAGCTGGTGCCCTTATACTCTTTCGGCAGCGCGGAGACGGTTTTGCCTTCGCGCAGCAAGCCGCTTTGCTTATCCAGATGATAGAAAGTCAGCGTCGACGCTTCTTCGTTGATCAGCCACAGGCCGTCGCCCTTTGGCGTAAAGACGAAGTGGCGTGGGCCGGCGCCCGGCGACGAAGCGGCGATGAACGGCGGATCGTTCGGCGTCAGCTTGCCGCTGGCGCTATCCAGCCGGTACTGATAGATCCGATCCAGCCCCAGATCGGTGGAGTAAACAAATTTCCCGCTGGGATCGGCGGCGATCATATGGGCGTGCGGGCCATTGTGATCGCTGATGGCGAAGCTGCCCTCGACGGCCGCCGCCGGGCGTTCGGCGCCTGCCGGGCCTTCATCCTGATGCTTGTCCACTGCCTCGCCCAGGCTACCATCTTCTTTCACCGGTAGCACGGCGATACTGCCGCTGACGTAGTTGGCCACCAGCAGATGTTTACCATCCGGCGTCAGGGAGAGATACACCGGCCCGGCGCCGCCGGAGGCAACCTGGCTGAGTGCGGTCAGCTCGCCATTCTTCTCAATGCGCCACGCCTGCACGACGCCTTTTTCGACTTCGCTGGCGGCATACAGCGTTTTGCCATCGCGCGACACGGTCAGCTGCGCGACGTTTGGCAACGCGCTCACCAGGGCCCTGCCACGCAGCGCGCCGGTGTTGGCATCGACGGTAAAGCGGTACAGACCTTCGCCATTGGGATTATAGGTACCTACCCAGGCATAGTGGGTTTGCGCGGCGCCCGCGGCGGCGGCAAACAGGGACAGTGAAGCGACAAGCAGATGACGAGCGACAGGCATAGCAACTCCTTGATGGTTCGGTGGGATAAGTTGCCCCTCACCCCGGCCCTCTCCCAAAGGGAGAGGGAGAAAACCAGATGGTTCCCTCTCCCTCCGGGAGAAAGTTAGGCTGAGCGGCAATAGCACTACTTCACTAACTGTTTGGTCATCTCCAGCAACTGGCGCACATCGGCGGGGCGGGTGTTGCCGCTGGCTTTATCGATAATCGAGCTGTAGATATGTGGGATGATTTTGCTCACCCCGGCATCGAGAGCGATTTTCAGGATCTCGCTGTAGTTGTCCAGATCGATACCGCCGGTCGGCTCGAGCCAGAAATCGTGCGCAGCGCAGGCTTTGGCGACGGCTTCGAATTCGGCGCGGTGCTTCAGGCCGCCCATCGGGAAGTATTTGATGGAGCTGCCGCCCATGTCTTTCAGCAGCGCGATGGCGGTTTCCAGCGGCACAATGCCATCCGCCGCGCCGCTGCTCAGCGGGCCGGTGGAGATCTTCACCATTCCCGGCGTACCGGTCGGCGAGACCAGGCCATTCACCACGGTCTCATTCTGCCCGAGCAGCGCGCGGCTGGTAGCCACGCCGGTGAAGACCTGGTTGACGTGCTGCGGCTGCACCTGGCGAGAAATCTCGCTCACCATCGCCGACTGGTTTGGATCGCCTGCGCCCAGCCCGACGGAGAGCGCGTTATCAATAAGCTTCGCGTAGTCACGCATATCGGCCACCGCGCTGGCGACATCCGGATAGTTTTTGGAGAGCACGCCGACCAGGACGTGACCTTCCGCCGCGTCGTAAATTTCGCGGGCGTTGTCTTTGCTGCCCGCCAGGACGTTCAGGCACACGCGATCACGGTAAAAGTTTGGGGTCAGTTTCATGCTTGTTTCTCCTTGTTCAGCACTTCCGCGATGCGGCGGGCGACCACCGCCAGCTGCTCCGCGTTCACGCTGCGGACATCGGCTTCGATAATGCCTTCGTTAGCTTTATAGCCGCGGAAGTAGATGGCGTATTCGCCCTGCTTCAGCGCGTTAACCAGATCGCCGGTATTCACGCCGGTGGTCGCTTCATCAAATTTAATTTCGGCGCGGGCGATATCACGGCCCGCGCTATCCCACACCACCCGCGCGGTCACGCCGTTAAGCGTGTTGAGCTGCTCGATAAACGGCGTCATCTTGTCCACCATCTGCTGACCGCTCTCTTTAGTCGCCGTCAGGTAGTGTTCAATGGCGCAGGTCAGGCCGAGAATGCCCTCTTTACCCACTTTCATCGCCCGGCCAATCCCCATCGACTGGCGTTTAACCCACTCGACGTACTGCGTTTTGCCGATCACCAGCCCGCTGGTCGGCCCTTCAATGGCTTTTGCGCCGCTGTAGATCACCAGGTCGGCGCCCATGCGGTAGTAGCACTGCAGATCTTCTTCCGCCGCCGCATCGACAATCAGCGGCAAGCCATGCTGGCGCGCCACTTCCGCAGCCTGCGCGACGTTGAGCATGCTTTTCTGTACGCAGTGGTGGGATTTGATATACAGGATCGCCGCGGTGCGCGGGGTGATTGCCGCCGCCAGCTGTTGGGCGGAACATTCGTTGGCGTAGCCCGCTTCCACCAGCTTACCGCCGCCCAGCGCCACCATCGTGCCAACCGGCGCGCCGAAGTTGACGTTGTGGCCCTTCGGCAACACGATTTCGTTATTCTCAATCGGCGTAACGTGCAGGTTCTCCAGCAGCCAGTCGCTGTCTTTCACCAGCACCGCCGCCACCGACTGGGCAATCCCCGCCGACGCGCAGGAGACAACGGTCGCCCCTTCCACATCCAGCAACCTGGCGATGTACTCGCCGGTTTTATTCACCAGGTCTTTCATTTCAAAGTACTGGTTCATACCGGCCATCGCGGCTTCCACCACTTCCGGGCGCGGCGTGGAAACGCCCAGCGCCGTCATGCGGCCCGAAGTATTAATCACCTGTTTTAAATGGTATTTCTCAAAAATCGAAGGCATGTTCCGCGCTCCCTTGTTCGGTCAGATAGCCTTTGCCCGCGCGGATCGCGGCCAGCGGCACCAGAATGTTGTCAGCCTGGAGGCTCTCTTTTTCGGCATCCACCAGCAGCGTGGGCCGGTGCTCCAGGCGAAATAGCGTTAAATCGGCGTCGAAGCCCACTTCCAGCCGCCCTTTACGCGACAGGCGCAGCCCCTCGGCGGCGCTGACGGTCACGCAGGCAATGACCTGCGGCAGGGTCATGCCGATGGCGAGGAATTTCGACATCACCAGCGCCAGCGAGCGCACCGGGCCATCGATACGGTTACGGCAGTAAATATCGGAGCTGATGGTGTGCGGCAGAATGCCCAGCGCAATCGCCCGCCGCGCCACTTCAAAGCTGAAGCTGGCGGTGCCGTGCCCAACGTCGAGGCGCACGCCGCGCTGCAGAGCGCGAGTAATCGAGCTACGCAGTTCGCCGGCGGGATTCAGAATGCGGTTCGGCTTGCCGTTATAGCAGTGGGTAATGATGTCGCCGCGGCTCAGCAGATCGGCGATTTCATCGAGGTTCGGCGGGTTATTGCCGATGTGCACCATCAGCGGCAGATCGCCGTTTTCCTGCTGAATGGCCTTGGCGCGCGCCAGCGGCGTAATGCCGTTTTCGCCGACGACGCTGCTGCTCATCCGCGCCTTCAGGCCGACGATAAAATCAGGATGACGCTGCACCGCCTGCTTCACCGCAGCGGCGTCGATATTGGCCATATTCGCCAGTTCATTCTGCGCAATCAGCCCGACGCGGGAGATATTGAGCAACGCATAAACTTCCGTCGCCGCGTTACGGGTCAGTTGATAGAAGTCATCGACGTCGTCGGCGCCGGTGCTGCCGGCATCAATCACGGTGGTGACGCCGGTGGCGATGCCGACGCTGTCCGGCTCATCGTGATAAATCGGCGAATTCGGGTAGCAGTGAACGTGGGAGTCAATCCAGCCGGCGCTGACGTAGCTGTTGCCGTGCAGATCGAGGGTGTTGCGGGAGGGCGCGCTAATCTCGCCCAGCGCCGCGATTTTCCCGTCCTGGATGGCGATATCAGTCAGGGTATCGTCGACGAGGCGCGCACGGCGCAGGAGTAAATCAAACATAGCTATCTCCTGATGAAAAGGGTGAATCTGTTGCCGGATGGCGGCGTACCGCCTTATCCGGCCTACCAATCGCGCTGACGTGTAGGCCCGATAAGCGCAGCGCCATCGGGCGATTAGCTAATCGCCACCGGGAAGATGGAGCCGAGGATCATCGCGCCGAGGATGGCGCCGCCGGTGATCGGTTTCTGCCAGATGTAGAACAGCAGTGCGCCAACCAGCGAGCCAATCCCGATAGGAATCGAGGCGGTCATCGCGCTGAGGATAATCAAGGGACCGAGGAAGCGGCCGGAGGCATTACCGGCCCCCATCATCACGTCGGCGCCGTAAGTGGAATCGCTCTGGTTAATGGTGAACTTACGCGCCAGAATGATGATGTAACCCACTGCCAGACCAAGGACCAGGCCGGTGACCAGCGAGGCGGCGAAGTTCGCCACCGGGAAGACAAAGCCCGCGCCGAGCAGCAGCGCCGGTACGCCAAGACCGATACCGGTCTGTATCGCTCCGCCGATATCGAGGATCCCCACCAGCGACCCTTCGATGATGCGGGCGAACAGGAAGCTGGCGCCAAACGCCGCCACCGCGCCGTAAACGCCGGTATCAATCCCCGACTTCAGCATGGCCACGAAGGCCACTTCGTTAAAGGCGCCGATGCCGTACAGGTAGTACATGTGCGTCCCGGCGAAGACGCCGGAGGAGAGCAGGCCAACAAAGATCGGGAACGACCAGTCGGCATACCAAAAACCTTTATTCTGTTCCATTATCAGGCTCCCGTTACTTGCCGCTGAGTGAGTTGTGGATCATGTCCAGCCAGTTCGGCACGGTCAGATGGAAGGATTCGATCATCTTCATGTCGAAGCCGCGGAAGAAGCCGCTGAGGACAAACAGCGCGACGATGGCCACCATCATCACTTTAGTCACCCGGTTCCAGCCGCTCTCTTCGACGCCTTTACCGATCAGGATCCCCAGCACCAGACCCGGTACGGCGTTACCCATAATCAGCTGCGCGGCGCCGCCGAAAATCGTCGCCCAGAAGCCTGATTTCTTACCGGCATCGATAGCCGCCAGCCAGAAGATCACCGGCATCACGGTGTTCACCAGCAGGTTTGCCGCCGGCACCAGGACCTTAACCGCGGTCACCTGCAGCGCTTCCGGTACGGACGAGGCGGTGAGGTTGAGGAAGGCGACGACAATCATGCCGATGATGCCGCAGGAGATGGCCATTTTTTTCGGATCGTGCAACGTTTCGCCGACGTTACGATTTTTCAGCATTAGCGCCGCCGCGCCCCAGTTGGGGATAATGCGGTGGTCAACATCCTGGGTGAAGGAGCCTGCTGCCACGGAAGAGGCCCAGGCGTTAAAGAAGAAACCGAGGCCAAAGGAGAAGTGGGAAGCCGGATCGCCTTCGCAGGAATTCAGCTCGCCCAGGGTTCGAAACGCCCCCATCCCCTGGGTGGTAGGGGCGTGAAACATGCGTGCCGCTCCGGCGCCCACGCCGACGCCGACCAGGCCGCCGATGATGAGCGATTTTATTAAAATTATCAGGAACATAGTCAGACCCTTTGCTAACAATCAGGTTTGCGTGACGAAATCCACTTTATCGAGATCGATGGCGGTCACGTTGACGGTGACGTCCAGCTCCACGCTGTAGGTCCGTCGTTCACGGCGCAAAAAGAAGAACAGGAAGGCCTCTTTTCGTACCGCTTCGCGCGCATGAACAACCGTCACGTCCTGTGGCTCAATACGCAGCAGAATGTGCGATGAGGTTTTCATCACCGCAGCCTGCACATGGTTCAGGGCATCGGCGAAGGCCCGTGATTTGCTTTCGCCTTTGCCGGCAACCCTCACCGTGGTGGTGAATTGCTCTTTCATACTTATGCGCCGTATTTCTTTTTCCAGGCTTCTACCAGGCGCTCGCCCAGCTCTTCTTTATCCATAAAGCCGAAGCCCAGCACATTGCAGCCTTCGTTGATGGCAGTGACGCCCTCTTCCACCGAACGCATGCCATATTTCGCTTTGTAGCCGTATTTGGTCTGGGCGGTGATGGCCCCGGCGCCGCCGCTGCCGCAGAAGGAGATGCCGAAGGTAGCGTTTTCCGCTTTCATCATGTCGCCAAGCTTCATATCGGCAGCAACGCCAGGGACGACCACAGCACGTGCGCCCGCTTTCTCAGCGCCTGCAGCGACTTTTTGGCCTTTGCCCAGGCGGTCGCCAATGACTACGGTGATTTGTTCCATGTTTTGCTCCTTACAGGTTTTCTTTTGCGACTTCGAAATGGACGGACAGCAGCCAGGCCTCTTCATCGGGCAGGTTGCCGAACTGCGCGACCACTTCGCGGGCCAGCGTCATTGAATCTGGTGAAATCTCTTCGAACAGGCTGGCATCCACTTCCGGCAGCGGTTCACCACTGATTGACCGGTGGGCCATGGCCCGCACGTGGGAAGTCAGCATTTGCTCCTGAACGTCGTTAGGGACGATGCCGTGACGGTTTAACAAGGCGTAAACCTGCTGCAGCATCTTGTCAGCCAGCCGTTCGGTCTGCGCTGCCTGCTCCCCTTCGTCGTGTATTACCGCTCCGTTATTCACTTCTGATACCCCGCTGATGTCTCTGGAAATCAAGGTAGCGCCGGGGGATGGGAGTTTGTAGCGAGTTGTTTTCCACTTCGAAGTGGAAAGGGAGACGGCAGGCGTGATCGACCCCACATATTCACAGGGAAAAGGCAAAAACGACGGCTATGACGTGAGATGTATCACAACAATGAGCGTGGACAAGGCGCCCGCGGCAGCGGAAAGGCCGGAAAAAGAGAGTGGAAAAATGTGATATCGGTAGGCTTTCAGGCGGGAGGCATCGGCTGATGCCTCCCGAAAAGAACGGTTAGCGGTACTTCTTATGGTAGGTGTTGCGGGTGGTTTTAAACTCCTCCGCGGCGGCCTGCGCCTCTTTCACCTTGCCTTCGTTCGCCAGCTTCAGCGCACCGTCGATCTGGCCGATCAGAATATCCAGACCATGACGGTAATCTTTCATCTCAGCGCTGTCGGCCGCTTTGCCTTCCAGCTTCGGCGGGGTCTCTTTCTGGGCATCGACCGCGGCGGTACGCATCTTATTCAGCGCCGCTTTCAGCTCGCCGGCGTCGGAGGACTTCTGTACCACTTGCAGGTTTTCTGCCAGAGTGTCCATGTCTTCGCCCAGGTCGGCGAAGGCCGACGCTGAACCGAGCGCAAAAGCAGAGACAGCCAGCATCGCTAACAGTTTTTTACGCATTGCTCACTTCCTTTTTATTATTTAAGCAAACAGGTGTTATTGCCCGGCGATTTTCATCTCCGGCAGCAGCACAGAACCGCACTGAATGTTGCTGCGCGTTTCAATATCATCGCCAATGGTCACGATATTACGCCACATTTCTTTCAGATTTCCTGCAATGGTGATCTCACTGACAGGATATTGAATTTCGCCGTTTTCTACCCAGAAGCCGGATGCGCCGCGTGAGTAGTCGCCGGTGACGCCACTGACACCCTGCCCCATCAGTTCGGTAACCACAAGACCGGTGCCCATCTCTTTAAGCATCTTTGCAAAACTCAGGCCGCGGCCGTTAATGCGCCAGTTGTGGATGCCCCCGGCGTGGCCGGTGCTTTTCATCCCCAGCTTACGCGCCGAGTAGTTGGTCAGCAGCCACTGGGTCAGCACGCCGTCTTTGATGATGTCACGACGCTCAGTGCGCACGCCTTCGCTGTCGAACGGCGTGGAGGCCAGCCCTTTCAGCAGGTGAGGATGCTCTTCGATGGTCAGCCACTCTGGCAAAATTTGTTTGCCCAGCGAATCGAGCAGGAAGGTGGATTTGCGGTATACCGAACCACCGGCAATCGCTCCGACCAGGTGGCCAAACAGCCCGGTCGCCACTTCGTTGGCGAAAATAACCGGCGCCTTCATGGTCGACAGCTTACGCGGCGCCAGACGCGACAGGGTGCGGCGAGCGCACTCTTCCCCGACCCATTCCGGGGACTGCAGATCCTCGATCGCCCGGCCAATGGTGTAGGCGTAGTCGCGCTCCATATCGCCATCATCTTCCGCGATGACGCAGCTGGAGAGCGAATGGCGAGTCGAGCAGTAACTTTGCAGCATGCCGTGACTGTTACCGAACACTTTGATGCCGTAGTGGCTGTTAAAGCTGCCGCCTTCGGTGTTGGTGATGCGTTTATCGGCCTTCAGCGCCGCTTGCTCCGCGCGGGCGGCCAGTTCGATGGCTTCGTCCGGGGAGACCTCCGCCGGGTGGAACAGGTCCAGATCCGGGGCGTCAAAGGCCAGCAGCTCTTTATCGGCCACACCGGCAAACGGATCCGGGGAGGTGTAGCGCGCAATATCCAGCGCCGCCTGTACGGTGCGGGCGATGGCGTCCGGGCTAAGATCGGTGGAAGAGGCGCTGCCCTTGCGGTTCTGATGGTAAACCGTAATGCCTAACGCCCCATCGCTATTGAATTCTACATTCTCCACTTCGCCATAGCGGGTGCTGACGCCGATGCCCGTCGTTTTGCTGACGGAGACTTCCGCACCGTCAGATTTACCTGCCGCCAGTTCCAGTGCCGTGGTAACGGCTTCTTCCAGCGTCTTACGCTGCTGTGCAACTTGAGAGATGACTTTCATTGCTAATGCCATAATGTAAGAAGGAGTTAACTGAAGTCTAACAGAGAACCGTTTTTCAGTGCGCGCCTTAACTGGTAACATTAGCCTCTTTTTTTAAGGAGCCTGAGATGACAAAGCAGCCCGAAGACTGGCTCGACGACGTGCCCGGTGATGACGTTGAAGATGAAGATGATGAAATCATCTGGGTCAGTAAGAGTGAAATTAA
This sequence comes from Klebsiella sp. HMSC16C06, assembly GCF_001808325.1. Lineage (NCBI taxonomy): Bacteria > Pseudomonadati > Pseudomonadota > Gammaproteobacteria > Enterobacterales > Enterobacteriaceae > Klebsiella > Klebsiella sp. HMSC16C06. The sequence goes on along the minus strand of NZ_KV793003.1, from coordinate 35,854 downwards.
GCGCGACGCGGAAGAACTGAAGCGTCTTGGCGCGGAACTCGTTGACCTGGGGAAAAACGCGCTGGATAAAATTCCGCTGGATACTGACCTGCGCGACGCCATCGAACTCGCCCAGCGAATCAAAAAAGAGGGTCGCCGCCGCCAGCTGCAGCTTATCGGTAAGATGCTGCGCAACCGCGATGTCGATCCGATTCGTCAGGCGCTGGACAAGCTGAAAAACCGTCACAACCAGCAGGTTGCGCTGTTCCACAAGCTGGAGCAGATCCGCGATCGACTGATTGACGATGGGGATGACGCTGTCGCTGAAGTGCTGAACCTGTGGCCAGATGCTGACCGTCAGCAGCTGCGTTCGCTGATCCGCAATGCGAAGAAAGAGAAAGAAGGCAACAAGCCGCCGAAATCGGCGCGCCTGATCTTCCAGTATCTGCGTGAACTGGCGGAAAACGAAGGCTAAGTCCCGCTGTTTTTGCCCGCAATCGTCTCCCGGATGGCGGCGCGCTGCGCCTTATCCGGGCTACAGATCCCTGTATATCAACCGGTTAATCTGTTTCGTAGGCCCGCGCAAGCGCAGCGCCGCCGGGCA
>NZ_KV793003.1:34112-34271 GCF_001808325.1 Klebsiella sp. HMSC16C06 | reverse complement strand
TGCCGGATGGCGGCTAACGCCTTATCCGGCCTACGGAGCCCTGTATATCAACCGGTTAATCTGTTTCGTACGTCCGCGCAAGCGCAGCGCCGCCGGGCAAGCTGTACCATGCTCCGTTCCCGTCATTGTGCCGGATGGCGGCTAACGCCTTATCCGGCC
>NZ_KV793003.1:0-34092 GCF_001808325.1 Klebsiella sp. HMSC16C06 | reverse complement strand
GCCCGCGCAAGCGCAGCGCCGCCGGGCAATCTGTACCAGACTCCGTTCCCGTCGTTGTGCCGGATGGCGGCTAACGCCTTATCCGGCCTACCTTCACCCCAGTTCTAAGGTTTGCGCCAGCAGGGATGTACCCTCCGTATCGCCTGGGGCCCCTCATCCGCACGACGATACGTTTGTTTTTTGCCTTGTTGCCAAGCTGAATCGTTAAAGCTAAAAACAATGTAGATCACATATCCTGGTGATAAATACGCATTACTTAGCAAAATAATACGACTTTCATCGCATTTAACATCATAAAAACGGCCACTTTCTCACCAGGTGAGGCGCTTCACATTTTAATCACCCCCATGCCGGTAGATTTCACACGTCAATGACACAATCGATTCAGCAAAAAGGGAATAAAAATGAAAAAGACATTGGTTCTGACGACGATCGCCCTGCTGGTTTCTGGCTCAGCCGCGGCAAAAACATGGGTGCTGACGAACGCTGAAGAGGGCATGGATAAAGGAAACTGGCAGATCAGCAGCGATCAGCTGAAGGTAAAAGACCATGCGTTCAGCATTGAGCAAAAAGTCCTGCACGGCGGTAAGCAGGAAGGCAGCAAAATCCTCACCATTCACAGTAAAGACGGCCTGACCATCACTCTCAGCCCAACCCGTGGCATGAACTTACTGCGTATTGAGGGTTTCGGCAGCCGGATGGGCTGGGATTCGCCGGTTAAAGAGGTCGTCAACCCGGCGTTTATCAACCTGGAAAGCCGCAATGGACTCGGCTGGCTGGAAGGATTCAACGAGATGATGGTCCGCTGCGGCTATGAATGGACCGGCCATCCGGTGACCGCGGACGGGCAGATTTATACCCTGCACGGCAAGGCGGGCAACACGCCGGCCTCGCGGGTAGAAGTCGAGGTGGCTGACAGCGCGCCGTATGAAATCCGCATCCGCGGCCTGGTGAAAGAGAGCACCTTCAAAAAAGCCGATCTGCAGACCCTGACCGAACTGCGCTACGTGCCGGGCAGCAACAGCTTCAGCCTGCATGATGTCTTAACCAACCATGCTGACTATCCGCATGATTATCAGATTATCTACCACAGCAACTTCGGCACCCCGATTCTGGAAGAAGGCGCGCGCTTCCTCGCCCCGATGTCCAGCATCAGCCCGTTCAATGATTACGCGAAGAGCGGGTTAAAAACCTGGCAGACCTATCAGGGACCGACCAAAGATTTTGACGAGATGGTATTTAATATTCAGCCGCTGGCCGATGAAAATCACCAGACCCTGGCCGCGGTGGTCAACAAAGCGGGCGATAAAGGGGCCTCCATTCAGTTTGATACCCGTCAGCTGCCGGTCCTGACGCTATGGAAAAACACCGACACCATCAAACAGGGCTACGTCACCGGTATCGAACCGGGCACCAGCTACGCCTATCCGGTCACCATTGAACGCGAACAAAAACGCGTGAAGCAGCTGCAGCCGGGCGCCAGCGCGCAGTTTGATCTGACCTACACCCTGCTGCACGACAGCGCTCAGGTGGCCGCCGTTGAGCAGAAAATCGCGCAGATTCAGGGCGACAATAAAGTCGCGGAGAACGAGACGCCGATCGCCAAAGAGTAAGGTTGTAACCAGTGAATTCCCGGAGCGGGGCGACGCCCCGTTCCGGACTACTCCCGCCCCATCACCTCGCGCCCGAGATCCCGGGCAAACTGCTGGTACTGTCGCTCATCGATCGGCTGCGGGTAGCTCAGCACCAGCAACTCATGATCCGCGATGCCCTGATGATAGCTCGGGTGATGATGCGCCCACGCATTGGCATGAAATCCCATCGACTGATAAAAGCGCAGCCGTTTATGAGCGATTGCCGTGGTTAGCGGATCGATTTCCAGAATAGTCAGCGGCGCGCGCGTCAGGATCTGCGCCAGCAGCTGTTTACCATAGCCGCGGGAGCGCAGCGTATCGTCGATCGCCAGATGTTCGATATAACCGTAGCCGGCAAACTGCCAGCAGCCGCTGAGGCCGATAAATACGCCCTCATCGAACCACGCTTCCAGCGCGTAGCGCGGGTGGCTCAGCGCCTGAAGTTTGGCGTCGCTTTCGCGCTGCTCGTGCCACGGAAAGGCGCGCGCGTAGAGCGCGTCCAGCGTGGCGAAATGGGGCGAGTCGGTAGAACGTAATCTTTCGCAGGTCAGCATGGCACAATCCCTGGTAGCGAAAACAAAACTGCCCTCACACGGAGGGCAGTGATCGGAGGCGTTCGCGCTTATTCTGCCGCGGCCGCTTTTTGCGCCAGCTTATCCAGCAGCTTCTGATGAATGCCACCGAAGCCGCCGTTGCTCATCACCAGGATATGGTCGCCCGGGTGGGCGGTTTTGACCACCATCTCCGCCAGGGTATCGACGTCGGCGCTCCAGTGGGCCGGCTGGACGCAGGCTTCCGCCACTTCCGCCACCTGCCACGGAATATGCTGCGGCTGCAGGAGGAACACTTCATCAGCGCGACCGAGAGACGGCGCCAGATCGTCTTTGCAGACGCCCATTTTCATGGTGTTAGAGCGCGGCTCCAGCACGGCGAGAATGCGCGCGGTGCCGCCCACTTTGCCGCGCAGCGCCTGCAGCGTGGCGAGGATTGCCGTCGGATGATGGGCGAAATCGTCATACACGGTAACGCCGTTGGCTTCGCCGCGCAGCTCCAGGCGACGGCGGGCGTTGATAAAGCTGCCCAGCGCGTTCGCGGCATCCGCCGGCAGCACGCCGACGTGACGCGCCGCGGCAATCGCCATCAGGCCGTTATGCATATTATGCTCGCCGACCAGCGCCCACTTCACTTCACCAACCTTTTCGCCGTCGAGCAGCACTTCCCACTGCGAGGCGTCGGCGTTCAGCTTCTTCGCCTGCCAGTGGCCCTGCTCGCCCACCAGCTCCTGCTCGCTCCAGCAGCCCATCGCCATCACCTGCTTCAGGTTGATGTCGTTCTCCGGCAGGATAATTTTGCCTTTGCCCGGCACGATACGCACCAGATGGTGGAACTGTTTCTGAATCGCCTTCAGGTCGTCAAAGATGTCCGCGTGGTCGAACTCAAGGTTGTTGAGGATCAGCGTCCGCGGGCAGTAGTGAACAAACTTGGAGCGCTTGTCGAAGAAGGCGCAGTCATATTCGTCGGCTTCAATCACAAAGAACGGGCTGTCGCCCAGGCGTGCGGAAACATCAAAGTTCCCCGGTACGCCACCGATCACGAAGCCCGGTTTATAGCCGCAGGCTTCGAGGATCCAGGTTGCCATCCCGGCAGTGGTGGTTTTGCCGTGGGTCCCGGCGACGGCCAGCACCCAGCGATCGCGCAGCACGAAGTCGTGCAGCCACTGCGGGCCGGACATATACGGAATATTGTTTTCCAGCACCGCTTCAACGCACGGGTTGCCGCGAGTCATGGCATTACCGATGATCACCAGATCCGGCCGGGGATCCAGCTGGCTGGGGTCATAACCCTGAATTAAATCAATCCCCTGGTTTTCCAGCAGGGTGCTCATCGGCGGATAGACGTTAGCATCCGACCCTGTTACCTCATGACCGAGGGAGCGCGCCAGCATGGCCAGGCCCCCCATAAACGTGCCACAGATTCCTAAAATATGAATGCGCATTCGTCATTTCCTTCTCTTATCCGGGGCACATTTTACCCATATCCCGGGCCCTGGCGAAATGCATTTCAGGCGAATCTGTATTTTGCTGGCGCGATTCACCAGTGCGCACTTTTTTGATTCTTTGTTAAGATTGTTGCGTTCGTTTTACTCAACATAAAAATGCAGGGAACGAGTTATGAAAACGTTAGGTGAGTTTATTGTTGAAAAGCAGCACGAGTTCTCCCACGCCACCGGTGAGCTGACTGCTTTGTTGTCAGCAATAAAGTTGGGCGCCAAGATCATCCACCGCGATATCAACAAGGCCGGTCTGGTCGATATCCTGGGTGCCAGCGGTGCTGAAAACGTTCAGGGCGAGGTTCAGCAAAAACTCGATCTGTTCGCTAATGAAAAATTAAAAGCCGCACTGCGAGCACGCGATATTGTTGCCGGGATCGCCTCCGAAGAAGAAGATGAAATTGTCGTCTTCGAAGGGTGTGAACACGCCAAATACGTGGTGCTGATGGACCCTCTGGATGGCTCCTCTAACATCGACGTTAACGTCTCTGTCGGAACGATCTTCTCTATCTACCGCCGCGTCACGCCTGTCGGCACGCCGGTGACAGAAGAAGACTTCCTGCAGCCGGGTAACAGGCAGGTGGCCGCGGGCTATGTGGTCTACGGCTCTTCGACGATGCTGGTATATACCACCGGTTGCGGCGTCCACGCCTTTACCTACGACCCGTCCCTCGGCGTCTTCTGTCTGTGTCAGGAGCGCATGCGCTTCCCGGAGAAGGGCAATACCTACTCCATCAACGAAGGCAACTACATCAAATTCCCGCAGGGCGTGAAGAAGTACATTAAGTACTGCCAGGAAGAGGACAAAGAGACTCAGCGTCCTTATACCTCACGCTATATCGGCTCGCTGGTGGCGGACTTCCACCGTAACCTGCTGAAGGGCGGCATCTACCTGTATCCGAGCACCGCCAGCCACCCGGACGGCAAGCTGCGCCTGCTGTATGAATGCAACCCGATGGCCTTCCTCGCCGAACAGGCGGGCGGTAAGGCCAGCGACGGTAAAGAGCGTATTCTGGATATTATCCCGGAAAGCCTGCACCAGCGCCGCTCCTTCTTTGTCGGTAACAACCACATGGTTGAAGACGTCGAGAACTTCATTAAAGCATTCCCGGACGCCTGATCCCTGCCCTCCCTTCCCGCCTTGCGGGAAGGGAGTTCCCTGTCAGCGACTTCCCGCTCCACTCACCCGCGTCACCGCCGCATTCTGCCGATTTTCCCACAGCACCGTCAGCCCACGCTGCAGCGCGATAAAGATAAACAGCAAAATACCGATCGCAATTTTCGTCCACCATGAGCTGAGGGTGCCATCGAAGTTGATGTAAGTCTGAATCAGCCCCTGGATCGCCACCCCGAACAGCGTTCCCAGCACGGTGCCAACACCGCCGCTGAGCAGCGTACCGCCGATCACCACCGAGGCAATCGCGTCCAGCTCCACGCCGACGCCCGCCAGCGCATAGCCCGCCTGGGTATAAATGGAAAAGACGATCCCGGCCAGCGTCGCCAGCCCGGTGGAAAGCATATAGATACGGATCGTGGCGCTGCGAGTCGAAATCCCCATTAAATTCGCCGACGTGGCGTTGCCGCCGATGGCATACACCTGGTTGCCAAAGCGAGTGCGATGGGCGACAAAAATACCGGCCACCACCACCAGCAGCATCAGTAGCCCCATGGCGCTGAGACGACCGCCGCCGGGGATGGTCCATGCCAGCCCAGACAAGGTGTCGTAGACCGGATGGTTAATCGGAATCGACTCCTCCGACACCAGATAGCTGACGCCGCGCAGAAAGAACATGCCGGCGAGCGTGATGATAAAAGCCGGGATCTTTAGCGCGTCGATAAGCAGCCCCATAAACGCACCGAAGGCACAGCCCATCACCAGCACCAGTGGAAACGCCACCAGCGGTGATATTCCCCAAAAGCCAATCGCTTTGGCGAGGAAGACGCCGGTAAAGGCGATCACCGACCCCACCGACAGATCGATCCCACCGGAGAGGATCACAAAGGTCATGCCGACGGCGATGATCCCGAGGAAGGCATTATCCGTCAGGATATTGCAGATCACCCGCGTTGAGGCAAAGCCGGGGAATTGCGTCAGGCAGTAGAGGTAGCCCAGCACAAACACCGCAAGGGTGATCATCAACGGTAAATTACGTTTTATCATGGCCGCGTACCCCTTTCAGTAAACCGATAAAGCGCGGCGACTGGACAATCAGTACGCACAGCACCACCACCGCTTTCACCACCTGGTTGAGCTCCGGCGGGAAGCCAGAGAGCAAAATCCCGGTATTCATCCCCTGGATAATCAGCGCCCCCACCACCGACAGCAGCAGGTTGAAGCGCCCACCCATCAGGGAGGCGCCGCCGATGACCACCGCCAGAATGGCGTCCAGTTCGAGCCACAACCCGGCGTTATTAGCATCCGCACCGCGTATATCCGCCGCCACGATGATCCCGGCAATCGCTGCGCAAACGCCGCTCAGCACATAGGCCAGCATCACCACAATACGAGTATTCACGCCGGCGTTTTTCGCCGCGCGAATGTTGATCCCCACCGCTTCGATAAACATACCCAGCGCCGTTTTACGGGTAAACAGCCAGAACAGCAGCAGCGTGGCGGCGGCGATGATCACCGGCGTCGGAAACAGCAGAAACGATCCGCTGCCGAGCCATGCCAGGGCCGGGGAATCAAAGGTGACGATCTGCCCCGAGGTGATTAACTGCGCCACCCCGCGTCCGGCCACCATCAGGATCAGCGTCGCCACGAAAGGTTGGATCTTAAGGATCGCCACGAGGATACCGTTCCACAGCCCGGCCAGCGCACCGGCCCCCAGCGAGGCCAGCACCACCACCGGCAGGCTGTGCCCGGCGACGGTCATCGAGGCGGCCGTCGCGCCGGCAATCGCCATCACCGCCCCCACCGACAGATCGATACCGCCGGTGGCGATCACCAGCGTCATGCCAATGGCCAGCAGCGCCACCGGCGCGGCGCGGTTAAGAATATCGATCGGGCTGCCAAACAGGCGGCCATCCTGGAGCACCACCTGATAAAAATGGGGCGCGACCAGGCTGTCGACCAGCAGCACCAGCAGCAAGGCAATGATCTGCGGGGTGCCCTTCGGCCAGCTGAAGCGTCGCTTCTCCGGGCCGGTTTGCGAAAGAGATCGAGGCATCATGAGTTACTCCTTATGCCGCAATAGCGTTCATGATCGCCGGTACAGAGAGCTCGGCGAGCGGGATCTCCGCCACCTGTCGGCGATCGCGCATGATAATGACCCGATCGGCGTAACCCACCAGCTCCTCCAGTTCAGAGGAGATAACCAGCAGCGCCAGACCATCGGCGCAGAGGGTTTCAATCAGGCGAATAATTTCCGCATGGGCGCCGACGTCGATGCCGCGGGTCGGCTCATCGAGGATCAGGAACTGCGGTTTGGTCAGCAACCAGCGGGAGAGCAGTACCTTCTGCTGATTGCCGCCGGAGAGAAACTCGATCGGCTGCTCCGCGCTCGGGGTACGGATCCCCAGCTGGCGAATAAAGCGCTCGGCGATCTCGTTCTGTTCACGCCGGGGGATCGGCCGCAGCCAGCCGCGCTGCGCCTGCAGGGCGAGGACGATATTTTCCCGCACCGAAGCGGCGGCGATAATGCCGTCGGTTTTGCGATCTTCAGGACAGAAGCCGATCCCGAGGCAGGAAGCCTGATGCGGAGAGCGCAGGGTCTGCGGTTTGCCTTTGATCCACGCCTTCCCGCTGTCCGCCGTTTTAATACCGAAGATCACCTCGGCGGTTTCCGTGCGTCCGGAACCCAGCAGGCCGGCGAGGCCCACAATTTCGCCCGGACGGACCTGCAGGTCGAACGGGGCGATGGTGCCTTTTTTACCGTAGCCTTCAAACGCCGCCACCGGCTTATCGCTCAGCAGGGTACGGCCCGCCCGCTGCAGGGCATTGTGGTCCAGTTCTCGACCCAGCATCATTTTCACCAGCTCAATCTGCGGCAGTTCGCGGGTCTCGCGGCAGCCGACGAAACTGCCGTTGCGCAGCACGGTAATGCGATCGCTGACCGCATAGACCTGATCGAGAAAATGGGTGACGAAGATCAGACTGACGCCGTTATCCCTGAGCTGGCGCATCAGGGTGAACAGCATCTCCACCTCCTGGGTATCGAGGCTGGCGGTGGGCTCGTCGAGGATCAGCACTTTGGCCGACAGGTCGATGGCCCGACAGATAGCGACGATCTGCTGCATCGCCACCGAAAAGCGGTTCAGCGGTTCGCGCACGTCGAGAGAAAAGCCGTAGGAGGCCATCAGCGCCGTCGCCCGCGCCTCCATCTCTTTGCGTCGCAGCAGGCCAAACCGCCGCGGCTCACGGCCGATGAACAGGTTATCCGCCACCGACATATTGGGTAGCAGGTTCACTTCCTGGTAGACGGTACCAATCCCCAACTGCTGGGCATGGGCGGTATTTTTGGGCGAAATAGCCTGGCCTTCCAGCCAGATGGTGCCGCGATCGGCATGGTAAACGCCGGTAAGCGCTTTGATCAGCGTCGATTTTCCGGCGCCGTTTTCGCCCAACAGGGCCATGATTTCGCCGCGCCGCAGGCTAAAGTTGACGTTATCCAGCGCCTTAACGCCGGGGAAGAATTTACTGAGTCCTTCGGTGCGAAGGATCTCCTGGTGTGCCTCGGCGCTCATAATCGATGTCACCTTTAAATGATGTCAGGTTACCCCGGGTCGCGCTGGGCTTCCCGGGGTTACTGGAACGCTGCTTTTTACCCTCTCCCACTGGGGAGAGGGATGGAATGAGGGGCTCCCCACTCAGTAGCCCATATTTTTCTTCTTCTCTAACTCTTCTTTCGCCGTATCCGGCAGATACAGCGTCGATTTGGTAATGGTCAGCTTCTCAGGCAGGGTGCCGTCTTTTTTGTATTTCTCCAGCGCATCAAACGCCGGGCCGGCCATGTTTGGCGTCAGTTCGACGCTGGCGTTGGCTTCACCAGCGATCATGGCTTTATAGATATCCGGCACGCCGTCGATGGAGCCCGTGAGGATATCTTTGCCCGGCTTCAGACCCGCCTCTTTAATGGCCTGGATGGCGCCGATTACCATGTCATCGTTATGGGCGAAGACCATGCAGATGTTTTTGCCGTTATTCTCAGCTTTGATAAAGCTCTCCATCACCTCTTTCCCTTTGCTGCGGGTGAAGTCGCCGGACTGAGAGCGGATAATTTTGATATTCGACGCTTTGGCAATCGCGTCGGCGAACCCTTTCTTACGATCGATGGCCACGCTGGCCCCAACGGTGCCCTGCAGTTCAACGACGTTACACGGCTTACCGTCGACGGTTTTCACCAGCCAGTCGCCAATCAGTTGGCCTTCCAGCACGTTGTTGGCGGTCACGGTGGTCATGTAGAGATCTTTATCTTTAACATCAATGGAACGGTCGAGAAGGAAGACCGGGATCTTGGCCTCTTTCGCCTCTTTCAGCACCGGTTCCCAGCCGGTGGCCACCACCGGTGCAATGAAGATCGCGTCGACCCCTTGAGCGATAAAGGAACGCACTGCTTTGATCTGGTTTTCCTGTTTTTGCTGACCATCAGCGATCTTCAGGGTGATACCGCGCTTGGCGGCCTCCTCTTTCGCGACGCTGGTTTCCGCCGCACGCCAGCCGGATTCAGAACCGACCTGCGAAAAACCTACGGTTAGCGGGGCAGCTATCGCCATAGACGACATAGCTGCGGAAACTGCTGTGACAAGAAGTAAGCGCTTCCACATAAGGGTATCCTCGTAGGGTTATTGTTGGTTAAAGTCTCACCTGCGGACAAACTATAGACAATCGGTGATGTAACTGAATGCGTTACATCACACTTCAAAAAAGTAAATGAGATGTTAATGATGGCCCCGCTGCCCAGCGGAGAGCCGATAAGGCTTCGCAGGGAGCGCGGCTGTTGCGGTTTATGACGTTTTTTTAAGCAGTTTGATAAATCAATCACATGCAATGAAAACGGTTACATAAATTTATTCATGATGTGGCTATGTTTATGGATTTTCATGTCATTATTACGCGAAAAATTCGGAGCACTCCGCGGCGATATCGGGAAAAAGAAGCGAAGACTTTCGATGTGAGTTGGCTATAATACCGAGCACTTGTTTGCCATACATTTTAAAGGAAACAGACATGAGCTTACTCAACGTACCTGCGGGCAAAGATCTGCCGGAAGACATCTACGTCGTGATCGAAATCCCGGCGAACGCAGATCCTATCAAATATGAAGTCGACAAAGAGAGCGGTGCACTGTTCGTTGACCGTTTCATGTCCACAGCAATGTTCTATCCGTGCAACTACGGTTACATCAACCACACCCTGTCCCTGGACGGTGACCCGGTTGACGTGCTGGTCCCGACGCCGTACCCGCTGCAGCCGGGCTCCGTGATCCGCTGCCGTCCGGTTGGCGTTCTGAAGATGACCGACGAATCCGGTGAAGATGCGAAACTGGTTGCCGTACCGCACACCAAGCTGAGCAAAGAATACGATCACATCAACGATGTGAACGACCTGCCGGAACTGCTGAAAGCCCAGATCACTCATTTCTTTGAGCACTACAAAGATCTGGAAAAAGGCAAGTGGGTTAAAGTCGACGGTTGGGACAACGCGGAAGCGGCGAAAGCCGAAATCGTTGCCTCTTTCGAGCGCGCAAAGCAGAAGTAATTCTGTCTCAGGCAGGGTCATCCCCTGCCTGATTGCGGCACGGATAGCCGCGATAACACCATGGAGGGTGTCCCGTGAAAAGCGTTCGCTATTTCACTCTGAACTATACCGGTTTCACCACCGCCGCCTGTGAAAAACAGGGATATCTGCGCCTTATCGCCGGCGAGCATGTCTTTTATACCGATAAACGCTATTTTAACGACCCCGCGCTTTTTGACCACCTGACGATCAATCAGCCTCTGCACCTTGGCGTCCGCCGACTGGACAACGGCTGTTACTGGATCCACTGGCTCAGCGATGGCGAAACGCTCCTTGAACCCAGTCAACGGGTAACGCGCTGGGCCCGTCCGCTGCTGATTATCAGCCTGCTGACGCTCATCTTCGCTCTTATCCCGCTCGTGATGAGCACCTCAGAATGGGGAAGGTTCGGCTGCGGCATTATCGCGATCCTGGCCTTCATCGGACTGTTAACAGGGCTCTATAAGCGACTGTTCCACCCGGTGCTAAAACGGCACCCCGCCATGCGCGATCTGCTGGCGAAGATGGCAATGGCCCGCCGCCGCGACTTTTCCTTTTGCCAGCCACTACCCGCAACGGCGAAAGCCCTCCGCCAGACGGCAATGCCTTTTACGCAAGCCCTGCCGGAACGCTATGCCGTCCGGACGGGAAAAATTAGCACTATCATTTTTAAGAAGTGGTTCGCGGGGAACCCAACGCGGGAATACCATGGCGTTGGGATACAATGCGACACGGCACCGCTGGCCTTCTTCTGGCAGAACGGCTTCGCCAACTTCGGCCTGCATCCCTTTTTTTACCGCCGTCAACCGCCCTTTCTCGCTATCGGCGATCGGATAGTCGCCGTCTACCAACGGAAAGATAACGACATCCAGGCGTTATACAACGTCAGCGACGGGGGCGCTTTTCTGAAAAATCATCCCTGTTATCCCGGTGACCGGCAAATGTCGCTAGTCTATAACCTGTTTTATGGCATGGTGCTGGTGATGTACCTCCTCATACTCGGCATGTCGCTAAATAACCCATACAAACCAGCCAGGGGATTTTGGTGGTTAATTCAGGATTCACTGGACATGCTGTCCCTATTATTACTCTGCTTTGGCGGGATCCTGGCGGTACTGGAGCTGATTGGCCCAACGGCCTGGTTATTATCACACCGGGTAGCTGACTGGCTGAAGATGCGCTCGGCGATGCGGCGCTACCTGCAGGGAGTGGCCCGCCATACCGCGCTCGAGGAGATCATGTAATGTTCAGTACTCCAACACGACGATTATTCTTTCTCGCGCTGACGACGCTGGCTTCCGCGATGTGGCTGGCGAAGGATCGTCTGCCACTCTGGTAAGGCATGGAGCAGAAAAAACAACGCCACCCGAAGGTGGCGCTGTCGTGGTTAGTACTGGTCGCGATCCAACCAGTTGCCGTTCGCTATCAACGTGCATCCCTCAACGGAACGTTGATACACATACATCCATGCGCTGCCGTAAGGCGTCTGAATGAGGTGGCGCGCATACTCGCCCCCCTTCGTGCGTAGCGCATCCAGTTCGGCCAGCGTCGATGCATCAATACGATAAACTTCACCATGTACTGTGCCTTCGCCGGGCACCGCGCCTGGATAGTGGCCCAGGCTGTACAGCTGATAATCGTTGACACTATGAGCGCCCAGCCACTGGGCGTTGGTCATCCAGTGGCTGTTGCCTTGTTTGCGTCGTAAACTGCCGTAAACAAATATTCGCATTGCTAAAACTCAAACTGATAGAGCAAATCGAGCGCCTGGTCAATGCCAGACACCGCTTCCACATATAGCCTAGGCATCAGGCGATAACGTAAAGTCAGCGTCGCCAGGGAGTCGAAAATACCGACCCCATATTTTACCTGCAGACCCGGCAGTACATAGCCGCTGACCACCACCTGGGAAGAGTCGCCTACCCCTTCGGTGTCCAACGCCAAATTGCTTACGCCAAACGTCTCGCCGATTTTACCCACAACCTGACCACTTTGTGCAACCCCCATTCCAATAAGCATTGAGGTCATCGCGGCGCTATCGCTCTGTCCGCTGCTCAAACCCTGGCCGCGCAGCAGATAAGATAGCGCTTCCTGCTGGGACATCACCGGGTCAGAGAAGATCTCCGCTTTCGGCTGATCGGCGGAGCCGGTGACGCGAACGCCGGCGATCACATCGTCTTCGGTAGCATCCGGGTTACGAATCGCTTCGATATTCAGCAGCGGCTGATCCGGCGGACCGGAGAACAGCAGCTCCCCTTTGCGAACAATCAGATCCTGACCATAGGCGTGGAAGCGGCCGTCCGGAATATTGATCTGCCCGTTGAGGCCCAAGCCTTGCTTGTCCTGCGCCACTTTCAAATCACCGGTCAGACGCGCTTTCAGACCAAAGGCTTCCAGACGCACGTTGTTGCCGACGTGAATCGTCAGGTTGCTGTTGATCGGGATACCGGCGCTCTGCTGATTAATCGGCTTGAGGTTTTTATCCAGCATCACTTCATCAGAGGAGACGCCAACCGCGCTCTCTGGCACCTCGTTGACCACGATCCGCGCCCAGGGCACATCCACCTTGCCATCAAGGCTGAACAGGCTCGGCGTGGCGGTAAACACCACGTCCGGCGACACATCGAGACGCACCATCGGCGGCACGGTGATCCGCACCCGGCTGCCCTTCGCCGCAATCTGCGCCCGCCAGTTATCGATCTGCGTCCAGTCGGCGTTGCCGCTGAGAGCGATTTGCCCCTGGCGGGTGTTCACCGTCCCCTGTAGGGTGGAGCGCGTGCCGTTGAAGTTCATCGCCAGCTGGCTCGGCTGCATATCAAACGGCATGAAGTTGCCATCGATATCCACCCCGCTCAGCTGCATCTGGCCGAACAGCTGCGGGCTTTTTACGTTGCCGCCCAGACGCAGACGGGCGTTGAGCCTCCCCTCGGCTTTTTCGCCGCGAGCGAAAATCGGGTTGATCATCGCCAGCGAGAAGTTGCTGATATTGACGTTGCCGCCGAGATTACGCCGCCCCTGCGGGTCGGTGACCTGCACCTGCCCATCCAGTTGACCATTGTTGGTCAGGCGGATAAGCCAGCCCAGCTCGGCGCGATTGTTATGCAGGTCGGCGCTGAGGTTCAGCGTATCGAATGCCACCGGCAGCGGCGCGTCGTTGACCACCTGGGTCACCTTGACGTTGCGCCCGCTGAGGGTCACTTTGCCCTGCGGCAGCCCCTCTTTGGTGGTGTCCCAGCTCACATCGGCATTACCGGTAAAGACGCCGCTGGCCTGGGTCGCCTCCGGCATAAACGGCTTAAGCATCGCCAGATCGAAGCGGTTGAGGTTCACTCGCGCCCGCCCGCTGGCGCCCGCGTCGATGGTCTGCGGGACGCAAAGCTCGGCGTTCGGGTTGGTCCAGCAGTGTGGCCCAATGCTGATTTTCTGCTCCTGGTTGCGGTAGTCCAGCGCAATGCTGCGCGTCAGCGCTACCGGCCCTACCGGCGTCTGGAAGCGGGTATCGCTCAGCGAGCCTCTCCAGCGTTCGGCCTGACGATCGAAGCTGCCTGCCAGTGTCAGCTGGCCGGAAACCGGATCGCCCTGCACGCGCAGCCGCAGCTCATGCTGCTTCTCAGTACCTTTGGCATTGAGCTGCACCAAACTGATATTGACCCCCGGCTGGCTAATGCGATCTACCCGCACGTCCAGGTTACCGCCAATCTGATCGGTGGATTTCACGTCCCCTTTGACGTTGACCTGGGCGATGGTCAGTTCCTGCCAGCGCAGCGCCCGGGCGGTGATGTCGGCCAGAAGCTGCGGCGCATCGACAGTGCCGCGCACTTTCACCAGCCCCTTCGCTGTTCCGCCAAGCCCCGGCAATGCATTATCCAGATGCGGGGCATCGATAGTGGCGTCGAGGTTAAGATCCTTCACCCCCAGCTCACCTTTGATATCGGCGCTGTTCGGGCCTAACGCCAGGTGCAGGCCCGGGATTTTCCACTGCAGATAGCTGTTACCCTGCAGCGAGCCCGAAACATCCACTTTGTTCTGCTTCACGTTGCCGGTAATTTTCAGCTCCGGCACCGACATCTGCCAGCTGCCGCCGTACAGGCTGCCCTGGGTCTTGATCATGCCGTTGAGCTTCGACGGCCAGTCCGGCACCTCTTTGGCGGTGTTGATCCCATCGAGGGTCAGCTCGCCGCGCCAGCTGATCGCCTGCTGCCAGTCGAGCAGCGCCTTCAGCTCGGTTTTCCCTTCCAGGGCGTTGACCGTCAGCTTGTCGAGATTAATCTGCCGCTCATTGCCTTTGGCGTTGAGGGTGATTTTCGCCGGCGGCAGCGACTGACCTTTCACCGCCGTGGAGAAGGCCAGCGCGTAGTCGGTCATTTTGCCGCTGAACTTCAGCTGGACATCATCGGCCTGGAACTGCTTCTCGCCGCTGAATGGCCAGGCGAGCTGCTTACTCTTCAGCTCCATATTGAGCGGCAGCCCGGCCTCCGCCAGCTGCGCATCCGCGCGCAGCGTGGCCGCGACCGGCCCGCTTAAGTCCACCCCGACCTTAAGCGTTTTACGCACTTCACCGCCCACCTTCAGCTGCACCTTCTCCCCTTTCATCGGGTCAACGTTCAGCGTTCCGGCGAGGGTAATGTCCACCGGCCAGTTATCCTGCAATTGCGCGTGGCCCGAGGCGCTGACCTTGCCCTGATCGGAGTCGATATCGAGGGCGTCGAGCTTCATCTGACCGTCGATACTGCTGACTTTCAGCAGCAGGTTATACACGGTGATGTCGGTATCGCCGGTCAGGCGTAGTTGTTCCCCGCGGAACGCCTGAATATTGAGGTTCAGCGGCAGATGGACATCGGTCATTGCCGGCAGCACCGGCTGCGAGAAGAGGTCGGTCATCGTCTCGCCGAGCGGTTTTTCCTGCGGCTTCGGGTTGTCGATTTTCGGCTCAACCACCTGCTCCTGCGCCACTTTCGCCACCTTCGGCAGGGCGATCAGCAGCCCCTGCAGCGAGGTCGGCGTCAGGGTCAGGTTTTTCTCCTGCCAGTTCAGGCCGGTGGAAAAATCGCGCACGGACACTGCGGTATCGTCGATTTTAACGTTGACGTTATGCAGTGCGACGCGGCTGAGGGTGATCGGATAAGGGGTGGAGAGATTCAGCGGCCCGCTGTCTTCTTCCTCGACCGGCGCGGCGGGCGGCATCTTCTTCGTATCGACGGCGACGTAAATATCGCGCAGCGCGATATCGTTTACGCACAGGCTGCTGTCCCACAGGCAGCGCAACCTGACGCTGAGGTGAAACTGACCGGCGGTCACCGCCACCCCGGGCTGCTCGTAGCGGACATTATCGAGGGTTAAATCACGCCAGCCACCGGTGACTTTGCCGATATCCAGCCCCGGTACCCAGCGATCCGCCGCTTTGAACACCAGATGTAAGCCGGTGGTCGTCCCCACCAGGAACCCGACGGTGCCCAGCAGGAGCACCAACACGATTAAGACGCCGAGGCTTATCTTCTTCCATAAACTCATAATTCAGGCCCCAGACCGATGTAAAACTGTAAACCATGCTCTTCTTTGTCGCCGATCGGCCGGGCGATATCCAGCTTGATCGGCCCCACCGGCGACTGCCAGCGCACGCCCACCCCGGCGCCGGTTTTGAAATCGCTCTCGCGAATATCGCTGACCGCTTCGCCGCTATCGACAAACACGGCGCCCCACCATTTACCACTGACGTTGTACTGATACTCCAGCGAGCCGGTCGCCAGCTTCGAGGCCCCGATCAGCTTGCCGTCATCGTCCTTCGGCGAGATAGATTTGTATTTATAGCCGCGAATACTGCGGTCGCCCCCGGCGAAAAAGCGCAGATCCGGCGGCACCTTGTCAAAGTTGTCCGCTTCGATCCAGCCAAGGTTGCCGCGCACCACAAAGCGGTGGCGGTCATAGAGGGTACGGATCCAGACGTCCTGGGCCTGCATCACGATGAAGTTGATGTCCGAGCCCCACATGGTGTTGGAGTAGTCCACGGAGTAGCGCTGTGAATCGCCCCAGGTGGGCATCAGACCGCCGCGAGAGCGAGTGCGGTTCACCGAGACCCCAGGGTAAATCAGCATGGTGGTGTTGGTGACGTTCGCCTGGGTAAAGTGGTCCAGGCTCCAGCGCAGGTTGATCGCCCGCTGCCAGCCGCTCGACATCTCCCAGAAACGCGATACCCCAAGCGTGGTGGAGTCGGCCTGGGTGTCATTAAGATCGGTGCGCTTAAAGCCGCCCTGCATCAGATAGTACTGCTCGAGCGGGCTCTTCAGCAGCGGGACTTTATAAGTAAAGTCGAACTGCTGCTCCGGAGCGGAGAGGCTGACGCTGGAGGTCAGGCTGTGGCCATACGAGTTCATCCACGGTTTTTTCCACGTGGCTTTCACGCGCGGCCCGACATCGGTTGAAAAACCAACCCCGGTTTCCACGGTGTTCTCTTTGCGTGGCGAAACAACGCCCTGCAGAGGCAGCACCTTGGTTTTCCGTGATTTAGCGAAATCAGGCGCCACCACGACTGAACTGAACCAGCCGGTCGCCGCCAGGCGGCGGTTTAGCTCGGCCAGATCCTGCGAGGTGTAGTAGTCGCCCTCTTTAAACGGCACGAGGTTTTGCAGGTATTCATCGCGAATTTGCGATCCGGAGAAGGTGACGTGACCAAAGCGATAGCGCTCGCCGCTGTCGTAATCGATATCCCAGAACGCCTGGTGGCGGTCAAGGGAGACCCCGAGCTGGCTTTTGTTGAACTCGCTGTCAAAGTAGCCTTTGCGCAGGGCGACGCGGGTCAACGAGCTCTTGAAACCGTCATAATCGCCATGGTTCAGCACCGTCCCGATGGCCGGACGCGTTTTTAGCAGCGCCAGATAGTCGCTATCGGTACGGGCGCCGCCGCGCAGAATGACCTCGGTTCCACCAATGCGCACCGGTTCACCCGGGGTCACTTTGGCGATCAGCACCTGACGCCCCCTTTTCGGCGGCGGACGTAAATCAAATTCAATCGTCGGCTCGTAATAACCCAGCGCTTTCAGACCTTCGCGAATGGCGTCATCGACGCGCGCGCGAAAGCGACGATCCGGCGTGACCTCATCACTCTGGATGGTGGAAAGCTGGGCGCGAACGTTTCTCTCCAGCTCCCCGGATAATCCCTCAACCTGCAAACGCACATTCGCTGCGCTGGCGACCCCGCTGACCAGCAAAAGGCTGGTGATACATAACTGGCGGATTTTTAGCACATTTTCTCCTGAATCTCCCTGTTTCCCCCTACAGGAAACACTGGCGCCGCTCCACGGCTTAACAAAACCCTAACAACCAGGGTTGAAAAAGTGGCAATAACCCAAATAATTCTTATGTATTAATCTAGACGTATTACGCGTGTTTATTGTGTTAAAAGACACGCTTCGTTACAACCTTAACGACGATTTCTGTATTGAGAGGCCAACCGTGAGTCTATTTGATAAAACGCATCTTGTCGCCCAGGCGGATGCGCTGCCTGGACGCAATACCCCCATGCCAGTGGCGACGCTCCACGCAGTTAACGGCCACTCGATGACCAATGTCCCGGCGGGGATGGAAGTGGCGCTGTTCGCCATGGGCTGCTTCTGGGGAGTGGAGCGCCTGTTCTGGCAATTGCCGGGGGTTTACAGCACCGCCGCAGGCTATACCGGCGGCTATACGCCAAATCCGACCTATCGCGAAGTGTGCAGCGGCCAGACCGGTCACGCGGAAGCAGTGCGCGTGGTTTACGATCCGCAGGTCATTAGCTATGAGCAGTTATTACAGGTGTTCTGGGAAAATCACGATCCGGCGCAGGGCATGCGACAGGGCAACGACCACGGTACCCAGTACCGTTCGGCGATTTACCCGCTGACGCCGGAACAAACGGCAGCGGCAAAGGCCAGCCTCGCCCGCTTCCAGGCGGCGATGAACGACGCGCACGACACTCGTCACATCACTACCGAGATCGCTACCGCCAAACCCTTCTACTATGCCGAAGACGATCATCAGCAGTATCTGTATAAAAACCCGCACGGCTATTGCGGCATCGGCGGCATCGGCGTGTGCCTGCCGCCTCAGTAACAACCCGATTGCGCTATCGGGGAGTGGTGGTTAATCAGAAAAGACCGGGCCCGCAGGGAAGTGGGCCAGAAATGCCGTCACGGTTAACCATTCACGCAATGACGGAAACGTCATCTCTTTCTCTGCCAATGCCCGATCGAAAGCGATTAGCGAATCGATGCCTGCCGTTCCGAACACGCCCCCGGCCCATAGTATTCTTTGCGCCTGGTCCCGCGCCCAGCCACTCTCGCTACGCCAGGCAAGGATATGCAGCAGAGCCTGTAATAAAGAGGCGACGTGGGTGCGCTGCTCTTTCACCAGCCGGCGGTAAACAGGCAGAGCAACACTTCTTATAATGTCGATACTCTCCCATACCGCCTCGTCTTTCAGCAGCCTCCCGGCCTCTTCGCACAGACGATTATGGGTAATAACCTCTTTTTTCTCGATGGTCTTCCCGGCAGCAATCACCATCCCACCCAGCAAATAGAGCGACTCTGGCAATAATGGCAAAACAACCCGCCGTTCTCTGGCAAGCTGCTGTCCGGCATAAAGGCAGTTAACCACTGTTTTTTGGACGTTGTATGGCTCGCTGTGGCTATCGAGGAGGTGTAACTCAGGTACCAGGTGATTCACTAAATCCACCGCCCGGACAGAGTGAAGAATAATGCTGCTCTGTTCGGAGGTCTGTATTCTCTGCACATCCAGTAAAACAGTCTCTTCCATTTTATTTTCCCTCTGTTATACGTACTTGCACAACGCCCATGCCGGGACGCATCTGATTCCAGCCTTCGCTTAACCGCGCAGCATCTGTCATACCCCACCTCAAAACAGGGGTGAAAGAGAGGACATAAACTTAGGTAAGGTATTTATCAGCGCAACGAGAGTGAGCAACAAACAAAAGAGATAGCTGATCGCCATGCATATTTGTAATAACCGTGGCGCCTTGTATCCTTTATTAATATCCTTTCGCCACAGCAGCAGGCAAATAAACAAGCCGGCGACCGGCGTGGATACCGCCGTTGCCACATTCGCTAAGTAAATTAACTGCACCGGCGAACCGCCAAAGCTAAAGCAGATTAACCCCGCCACCACCAGCACCACCATGGATCCCCACTGGACCGCTTTACTCTCCAGCGCGGTAGATTTATTGAAGCCGGAATTGAGCAGCACAACCCCACGCTGAGTATTCCCCAGTAGAGATGAGAAACCCGCCCCCAATAGGGCGACACCCATAATGTATTTTGCCGCCCGTCCCATACTGGGCGTTAACAAATCGGCCAGCTGCGTCGGCGTATTGATTGATATCCCTTGCGGAAAAAGGACGATGGCCCCCACCAGAATAATCGCCCCGCTGATCAGCAGCACACCGATAATATGGGCGACGGTATCCGCCACCATCACGCCATTAAAGAGGTCATCTTTTTTCCATTTTTTCTCTTTGCCAAGGTAAGTGCCGTAGATCCCGGTCGTCAGGGAGGCATTGGTACTGATAAAGCCCAGGGCGGTGACTAAACTCCCCGCAGGAAACATCCAATGCGTTAACCCTTCGCCACTGGCTTTCCAGTCTGGTCCCCCCGTCCCTACCAGGGTAATATAAAAAGCGATAATCATTGCCACAATACAAATAGTGATCCCTTTTTCGACTTTGGAATAAACGCCTTTAGAGAAATAGCAATAGATCATCACCGCAATCATAATTAACGCACCGAGTTTCCAGTCAATGCCGAAAACCAGGTTCATGCCGGCCCCGGTACCCGAGATATTCCCCATGGTAAAAAAAAGACAGGCTAAAAAAGTAGCCACCCCGACAAACCCCGAGGCGACTTTACCGTAATAGTGACGTATCGCCTCGATTGACGGCATTCCGGTGAGCATCGAGATACGATAGGTCGTCAACATAAACGTGATCCCCATAAAGGCAATGGGGATCAGCAGCCATAGCAAAGAGTAGCCATAGTCCGCCCCTAACATCGACGCGGTGGTGATAGCGCCGGGACCGACAACGACCCCGGTAAGAACAATACCCGGACCAATACGGCGAATTAATTGAGAGAAGGGAAGTTTTTCTATTTGTGCGGGTACAGTGGAAGATGTTTTTTCTAAATTATTCATGACAGCCTCATTATATTATCTTTACAGAATATTATATGGCCAACCTTATATATTGAATAAAACCGGATAGTCCCTGGTAAAACCAACCCGTATTCATGATGAATACGGGTTTAACATACAAATAATGAATTAAATAACCGCTTTTTTAATACCTGCTTCACGGATAGCCGCTTTGATCTCTTCTTCCGCGCCGGGTTCCAGCGGTAACAACGGTGAACGAACGGTCGCGTGTTCCAGGATGCCACGTTCAACCAGAGCATGTTTCAGCGCGACCGTGCCTTCCATATGTGAGCCACGGTGATAAACGGCCCGGGTGACCGGCAGCAGACGGTCGTGAACCGCTTTGGCCTTCACATAGTCTTGCGCTTTACCGGCTTCCAGCAGCTCTAACAGGAGTTCCGGCGCAATATTGCCATACCCCACCAGGAAACCATCAATATCAAAAGCGGTATGCAGCAAATATTCATCATGGCAGCTGAGGATCTGTAAATCAGGGCGTTCGCGGCGAATCACCGGAATTTCTGTATCCCAGCGGCGCATATTCCGCACGCCATTTTTCATCGCAAAGACTCCCGGTTGCGCGGAGATATCCAGCATCGTTTCGAGGTTATAGGTGGCTTTCGTGACATCCGGATACTGAAACAGAATAAGCGGCAGGCCGCTCTCTTCGTATACCACGCGATAACGATCCTGCGGCGCCCCTTTTTGGTAGCCAAAACGCAGCCAGCCATGGGAGGGATACAGCAGGCCAGCAGAGGCGCCAGCGTCGACGGCACGCTGTGCTTCCAGCGCCGCCACTTCCGTCCCTTCGCCGGTAATACCGGCGATAACCGGCACGCGGCCTTCGGTCGAGTCCACAAAACTACGGATAACATCGGCCTGCTCCTGCTGAGTCAGGAAGGTACCTTCCCCGGCATGTCCCAGCACCACCAGACCTTTCACGCCTTTCACGCTGCCAAGCCAGGAACCTAAGCGTTTGATCGCTTGATGATCGATGCGTCCATCGCGGGTAAAAGGGGTAACGGGGGCTGGAACAATACCACGCAAATCAAGTGCTTTCATGTTAACTCCTTACACATTTCAACAATAAAGATGATAAAATCCCCTTCTTGAAATCGATTGCAGGAACGATTGCAAGTGAATTGAAATGTCTTCCCTTTACTCCGCAAGATCAAGGGTACTCTGCGAATAAATGCAATTCGAATCACAAAAAAGAGCGGCTCAATTGTTTATCAATCTGCATTACGTGATCTATTTCCCACATTATTGCCTGTTACCGTTCACGCCAATTAAGTTGCGTGGGCGAAATAACTACGAATACAATCTCAGCTGAATTTAAACAGGGAATCGGTCATGGGAAATCAGTCATCTTCAGAGCAAAATGGAAGAACGATCACGATGCAGGATGTGGCACGCGCTGCAGGCGTGAGTGTTTCAACTGTTTCACGCGTGCTGGATGAACGTCTCCCCCCGTCCCGCAGCCCTTCCGCTGAAAAAATACGCGAAGCGGCGAAGCAGTTGGGTTATCGACGTGACTATGTGGCGTCAAGTCTGCGCCGGGGCGATACCGGCACGATAGGCGTTCTGGTGCCCAGATTGACTGATACCGTGACGGCGATGTTCTATGAAGCCGTCTCTCAGGCCGCTGCGCGCCATGGGTATTTCACGGTAGTGGCCACCTGTGGCAACGATCCAGAAACGGAAGAGCGCGCCACGCAATCTCTGTTAGACCGCCGGGTGGACGGCCTGATCCTTTCCACCTGCCGCCTGGGCGATCGCCTGCCCCAGCAGCTACGGGAAAAACAGATCAACCATGTTCTGGCGCTACGTACCGACGGTATAAGCCCATCGGCCATTGGTGATGACGAACTGGGAGGTTATCTGGCGACCCGCCATTTACTGGATTTAGGGCACCGGGAAATCGGCATCATTGCCGGGCCGAATTTTTCATCAAGCACCTTAAACCGGCAAAAGGGTTTCCTGCGTGCCATGCAGGAAGCGCAGGCCGAGGTGAATCCCCAGTGGTGGCGAGATTCCGATTTTACCATTGTGGCCGGTGAAAACGCCGGTTATGAAATACTGAATAGTCCTGCGCGCCCCAGCGCCATTTTCGCCGTCAATGATGACCTGGCGATCGGCGTGATGGCGGCGGCACATCGACTCGGACTGGAGATAGGCCGAGACGTTTCTCTGGTGGGTTATAACGACATTCCTTTGGTCAGCCGTCTGCCGATCCCCTTAACCTCGGTAAAAACGCCGCTTGATCAGCTTGCCAGCCATGCTGTCGAGTTACTGTTAAGCAACCATGTGGAAAATCCTCAGCGCTATTCTCTGCCGACGCTGATCCCGCGCGCTTCCACGCGGCCTTATCGCTAAGCGGCGAAGGTTCCCGGCCCAAAGGACGTGACAGGGCCGGGGCAGTATTTAATATTATGCCAGCTAATGTTAGCCGATATTGATTCTTGCTCGTCGGGGGAGGGTTATAGCGTAAACGTCATGCCAATACGATACCGTGATTCTGAGATTTTATTTTGGCCGTCATGGTAGCCCTGTTTCCCGAGATAATCATATTCGATATAGGGACTAAACCAGTCATTCCATTTATAGCGTAGCGTGAGCGCATTTTCTGTCGCCGAAGGCTTATCATTTTTATACTTATAGTCGTCATTGACGTGGCGATAGACCGTGCCTTGATATAAGGCGCTCCATTTCGCATTAAATTTATAGGCAACATATAAATCAAGACGATTGACGCTATCCCGATGCGACTCACCGGCACTATTGACCGTTTCATAAGTGTTGTAGTCATAGCGATAACGCAGCCCAAAGGTAAGGTCGGGCGTGGCTTTATAATTAACGCGCAGATAAGGCCGTAGCTGAGTGCCTTTGCTGCTCCAGTGATAGATGCCGCCAGGCTGCAAGGCCCATTTTTCAGCGAATGGCCAGCTATAGTTAACCTCTATTTCATTATAATCGACCGTGCTGTCGCCAAAGGAGTGGGAACCATCAGCTCTGTCAGTACCCTGGTTGCCCTGATGGTTATTTTTGTTGTTTTTGTTATCCATCTCCATACTCGCCCACCAGCCTGTTTCCCACCCCTGGCTGACCTTATAGCGGGACTCGTAAGAGTGGCTTCCCGCCCGATATCCTCCCCTGACATCAAAGGTCAGCGCGTGGCCGGCTGCAGGAATGCCAAGAACGCAACACATAATAAAAGCGGTTTTTGTACGCATATTTTATCCCTAAAATTAATCATCTCGAAATAAAACGGAAAAGAATATGACCGTATTTATATATTTTCCAAATCAATGTGAAATCGTTTGCAGTATCGTTTTCTATTGCAGATATAGTTCTATTGCTGAATATAAACGGTCAAGCCGGTAAAAATACCTATGCTATTTTCATCACAAATTTTCATCCGTTATTATCATGGCAGATGAATTTCTGTGATCGACTCCGCTCCCTTTATTAGCCGATCATCACCTTCCCTTTCACCTGCAGCGAGTCGCTCTTGTTGTGGTAAATAACCGGCGTGCGCCTGTCATCATAAGTACGCGTTTACGATGATGCATGGCGGAGAGATAACCGCGTAATTAACAATGATTAATCAATGCTCTGGCGATTTTGCTGACTGTTACGCTATACTACCTTCTGAAATTGCCAGCCCACGCCTGTGGGCGGGTGTTCAAGTAGCTTCCTTATAGTTCGATCAACTTCCCTTCCGAGGATCTGACCTCAACGGTCAGAAAAGATATGTTAAACAGTATTTTAGTAATACTCTGTCTGATAGCCGTCAGTGCCTTTTTTTCGATATCGGAAATCTCACTGGCCGCCTCACGTAAAATCAAACTGAAACTGCTGGCCGATGAAGGCAACGTCAACGCACAGCGCGTGCTGAAGATGCAGGAGAACCCAGGTACCTTCTTTACCGTCGTGCAGATTGGCCTCAACGCCGTTGCTATACTTGGTGGTATCGTGGGCGACGCAGCCTTCTCCCCGGCTTTTTATAGCCTGCTCAGCGGGTATATGTCGCCGGAGCTCTCCGAGCAGCTGAGCTTCATCATCTCTTTTACCCTGGTCACCAGCTTGTTCATCCTGTTTGCTGACCTGACTCCGAAACGCATCGGTATGATTGCGCCCGAAACCGTGGCCCTGCGCATCATCAACCCGATGCGCTTCTGCCTGTTAGTCTTCCGCCCGCTGGTGTGGTTGTTTAACGGCATGGCCAACATGATCTTCCGCATCTTCAAACTGCCGATGGTGCGTAAAGACGATATTACTTCCGACGATATCTATGCCGTCGTTGAAGCCGGCGCGCTGGCCGGGGTGCTGCGCAAGCAGGAGCACGAGCTGATTGAGAACGTGTTCGAGCTGGAGTCCCGTACCGTTCCTTCCTCCATGACCTCGCGCGAAAACGTCATTTGGTTTGATTTACACGAAGACGAGCAGAGCCTGAAAAATAAAGTGGCCGAACATCCGCACTCGAAATTCCTCGTCTGTAATGAAGATATCGACCACATTATCGGTTACGTCGATTCAAAAGATCTGCTGAACCGCGTACTGGCCAACCAGAGCCTGGTCCTGACCGGCGGCGTGCAGATCCGCAACACGCTGATCGTGCCGGATACCCTGACCCTGTCAGAAGCGCTGGAAAGCTTCAAAACCGCCGGCGAAGATTTCGCGGTGATCATGAATGAATACGCGCTGGTGGTCGGGATCATCACCCTCAACGACGTCATGACCACCCTGATGGGCGACCTCGTCGGCCAGGGGCTGGAAGAGCAGATTGTCGCCCGCGATGAAAACTCGTGGCTGATCGATGGCGGTACGCCGATTGATGACGTGATGCGTGTGCTGGATATCGACGAGTTCCCGCAGTCCGGGAATTACGAGACCATCGGCGGCTTTATGATGTTTATGCTGCGTAAAATCCCCAAACGCACCGACGCGGTGAAGTTCTCCGGGTATAAGTTTGAGGTCGTGGATATCGATAACTACCGGATCGACCAGCTGCTGGTGACCCGTATCGATAACAAGCCAACGGTGCTGGTGCCCAAGCAGGCCGAAGCGGCGGAAAGCCAGAACGCCTGAGCCTGACCTTTTCTCTCTCAAGGGCGGATAACCATCCGCCCTTTTTTTATGTCCCGAATGTGAAGCGGCTCACGCCCCTCTGCCGATAGCAGATTACTCCTGCTCGATAGCGGAACGTTCATGACTCCTCGCCACGCAAAAAGGTAACGTTGCCCGCGTCTACACGATCATATTCCTGAATAAAGGAAGCGAGGGTTACCATGATAACGTCAAATAAAAATTACTTTATCAGCTGTCTGTTTTTCCTGTTCTTCTTTATAGGCTGGGGATGCTGCTACCCCTATTTATCACTGTGGTTAACGGAAACCATCGGCATCAATTATACGGACGTCGGTCTGGTCTATTCCTTTACCGCTATTGTCGCCGTCTGCGTTCAGCCGTTATTCGGCTTCATCTCCGATAAACTGGTATATCGTAAAAATCTGATGTGGATGCTGGCGATTATAATCACGTTATTCGCCCCTTATTGGATCTATGTCTTTGCTCCCCTGTTAAAAATAAATGTGTTCCTCGGCGCGCTGGCTGGCGGCCTTTATATTGGCATGGCCTACGGCGCAGGCTGCGGGGTTTGCGAAGCCTACATTGATAAAGTCAGCCGCGCCTCCAGTTTCGAATTTGGCCGGGCGCGGATGTTCGGCGGCATCGGCGCCGCGATCGGCACCTTTGCGGCAGGAAAACTCTACGGCATTGATCAGAATATGATTTTCTGGTTGGCCAGCGGCGCAGGCGTCTGCCTGCTGGTCATTGTCTGGAAAATGCAGATCAGCGCCCACCCGCAGCAGGGATTGCTGTCTGGCAAAGCCTCGCCGGTTACCCTCCGCGATGCCGTCTCGCTGTTAAAAATTAAAAAATTCTGGTTCTTCGCCCTCTATGTCATTGGCGTCGGGGCGGTCTATGAAACCTATGACCAGCAGTTCGCTATCTATTACAGCCATTTCTTTGAGAGTAAAGCCCGGGGTGCAGAAGTCTTCGGTTATTTAACCACGGGTCAGATTTTCCTTGATGCCATCGTGATGTTCTTTGCGCCATGGTTTGTGAATAAAATCGGCCCGAAAAATGCGCTGTTATACTGCGGGCTGATTATGAGCTTGCGCATTATCGGCTCCGCATGGGCTATTGGCCCGGTATCCATCAGCCTGATTAAACTCCTCCACGGCTTTGAAAGCTCGGTGCTCCTCGTCGCGGCGCTAAAATATATTACCGCTAACTTTAACCCTCTGCTGTCAGCGACTGTTTACTTAATTGGCTTCCAGTTTTCGAAAAGCTTTAGCTCTATTTTTCTCTCGACCGGTATCGGCCATATGTACCAGAGCATGGGTTTTACCAGCAGTTATATCGTACTCGGCGGTATCGCTCTGTGCTTCACGCTCATTTCTTTTATTACGCTGGATAAAGCGCGTGTCTTCGCTTCACAACCGGTGCCCGCGAATTAATGTCAGGAGGTAGTGTGTATGTCTCATTTATTTTATGGCGTGGCGTATTACGATGAATATATGCCGGAAGATCGGCTGGCTAAGGATATCGCCTTAATGCGCGAAACCGGCATTAACGTGGTGCGTATTGCCGAGTCCACCTGGAGTACGCTGGAGCCTGAAGAGGGCCAGTACAATTTCTACCATATCGACCGGGTGCTGGAGGCGATGCATGAGGCCGGCATTGCGGTCATCGTCGGGACGCCGACCTATGCGGTACCGGCCTGGCTGGCGGCGAAACATCCCGATATTCTGGTCACCACCGTCGCGGGGCAGCAAAAATATGGCCCGCGGCAGATCATGGATATCGTCAATCCGACCTTTCGCCGCTATGCCGAAAAAATTATCCGCACGCTGATGGCCCATGTGCAGCACCATCCGGCGATTATCGGCTGGCAACTGGATAACGAAACCAAGCATTACGACAATATTGGCCGCTATATGCAGGAGGGCTTCGTGCGCAGCCTGCAGGAGAAATATCCTGACCTCCGGCAGCTGAATCACGATTTCGGTCTGGATTACTGGAGCAACCGCATTGACCGCTGGCAGGATTTTCCGCCGGTGGAAAACACCATCAACGCCAGCCTCGCCTGCGCCTTCTCCCGCTATCAGCGTCAGCAGGTCACCGAGTATCTGGCCTGGCAGGCGGCCATCGTTCGGGAATACGCCCAGCCGCACCAGTTCGTCACCCACAACTTCGATTTCGAATGGCGCGGTTACTCTTACGGCGTGCAGCCGCGGGTCGACCATTTTGCGGCGGCGCAGGCGCTGGATATCGCCGGCGTCGATATCTATCACCCGAGCCAGGCGCACCTGACCGGGCGGGAAATCGCCTTTGGCGGCGCCATCACCCGCTCGCTTAAGCCGGGTCAGAACTACTTCGTACTGGAAACCCAGGCTCAGGGCTTCGCCCAGTGGACCCCCTTCCCGGGCCAGCTACGCCTGCAGGCATTCAGCCATATCGCCTCCGGCGCCGCCATGGTCTCCTACTGGCACTGGCATTCGATTCATAACGCCTTCGAAACCTACTGGAAGGGGCTGCTCAGCCACGACTTCTCGCGCAACCCAACCTGGCAGGAAGCCACCACCATCGGCGCCGATTTCGCCCGCCTGTCGCCGCAGCTGGCGGAGCTGAAGGCCGAAAATGACGTCGCGTTGCTAATAAGCAATGAGGCGATGGACGCCCTCAATCACTTCCGTCCCGGCGATGCCGAGGGCAACATTTATAACGATATCTTCCGCCGCTTCCACGATGCGCTGTATGACCACAATATCAGCCTCGACATCATCCACGATGTGAACGAGGAAACCTCGCGCTACCGGGTACTGCTCGTTCCTGGTCTGTACGCCGCCGATGATGGCCTGCTAACACGGATTAACGACTATATCGCCCGGGGCGGCAGAGCGCTGATCGGCTTTAAATCAGGCTTTAGCGATGAAAATGTCAAGGTGCGCAACAGCGCGCAGCCGGGGATTTTGCGCCAGAGCTGCGGCGTCAGCTACAGCCAGTTCACCCTGCCGGAAGGGACGACGGTAAGCTCATGCTGCGCAGAGATTGATTGCCGCAATGATAATCAGGCTGAGCTGTGGATGGAATTGCTGACGCCCGATGGCGGAACCCGCACACTGCTGCGCTATCAGCATCCGGCATGGGGCGAATACGCCGCCGCAACGGCGGCGGATTACGGTCAGGGACGCGCCCTGTACGTTGGCTTCCTGCCGCACAAGCGCCTGATTAGCCAGCTGTTTGATGTCCTGACGGCGGATCTCACGCTGAACTCGCGAACTTCCGCCTATCGCTATCCGTTAGTGGTTAAAAAGATGCGTAACCGAGCCGGAAATACTATCCACTTCCTGTTCAATTACTCCGGCGAGGCGCTGGATGTTGTCAGCAAGACCGCGGGTACCGCGCTGCTGAGCGGGGAGGCTGTAGACGTCGGCCAGCCGTTGCGCCTCAGGGCCTGGGAATTTACTATCATCGAAAGCTAACGACGCGGCGGCGCCCAGGTGTGAGAAAGAATGGAACTGGATATCAATGAGCTACTCAATTTCTCGCCATTGATGAAGACCTTTACCTTCAATGCCTGGGTCGTCGCAGGCTTCACGCCGATTACCCGCGGCTCCACGCTGGACTACTACATTAATCGCCCGCAGGGGATGAAAGGTTACATCATTAATCTGACCCTGCGCGGCCAGGCGCGGGCGAAAGCGGGCGATGGCTTCCTGCTGTGCCGGGAAAACGATCTGTTGCTGTTTCCTCCCGGCGTGCCCCATCATTACGGCAGGGACGAACACAGCGAGTACTGGGACCATCTGTGGATCTACTTTATCCCCCGCCCCTACTGGATAGACTGGCTAAAGTGGGACCAAACCACCCACGGTATCGGCAAAACAACCATTAACGATCCCGACCAGCTCCAGCAGCTGCGCGATCTTTTCTACGAAGTAATACGCCACCACTCTGCGTCCGTACCGCTGTCAGAAGCGCTGGCAATGAACGCGCTGGAGAGATTAATTCTCCGCTGTTTTCAGCAGCAGCCCATTAGCAACCGCCATGCCCACGACCCACGGATTAACGCCATCTGCGACTATCTTAACGCCCATATTGCGCAGGAGGTAAAAATCGAGACCCTGGCGGCGATGGTGTTTATCTCCCCTTCACGTCTGGCGCACCTTTTCAAAAATGAACTGGGGCAAACGGTCTATGCGTGGCGGGAAACGCAGCGCATCAACCGCGCCAGGTGGCTTATTCAGAGCACCTCGCTCCCACTTAACAAAATTGCTTTATCGGTGGGTTACAGCGATCCGGTCTATTTCACCCGCCTTTTTCGTAAACATAACGGCATCCCACCGGGCGAATATCGCAAACGCTATGCGGAAATGAAGGGCTAAAAACATCAACGGCTCCCATCGGGAGCCGTCTTTTACCTACTACGTACTGCTACGTTTCAGGTTATGCCATCTCAGTTTGCAGACGCAACACCTGACGATTGACTTCGGACATCACTGACAGATGCAGCTTGTCCTTGACCTTCGGGATAAGGATTTTGCCCTTATCAAATTCAAATGCGCCAACGTCCTTGATGTACAACCGTCCACGAAACAGGATCTTCACGTACTTCGCCACTTGCAGCGGATTGTAGCGTTGGAAAATTTTCATTCTTCTCTCCTGCCAGGGTTACGCTCCTGTGGTGCCACAGTTAGCCCACGTATCGGGAGCGCAAATTTTAATGCCCTAAAACTATAGTCCAGAATCTCAGAGGGACCCAGTGTGTATAAGTTTATTTACCGTTTGATGACAATAATTCAGAATTTTCGTTTCGGACATACGATGAAGTAAGTATAAGTCGCCGTTTTTCTACTAATTTGTGCGTCAACACGCAAACTGGCATCCTCATTGCGGGTAATCGCCGCCAATCGCACTTATGATTAAACGAGACCAAGTGGTCGGATCACCTGCATAAAAATGATTAAGGATTACGCATGACCCTACGTAGCATACTGGCCGCCTCGTTACTGCTTCTCCCGCTGCTGGCCACAGCGCATAACTTCGTCGACGGCCAGCGTGTGGCGCCGGTCGGCGTCGCGGATCGGGGAGAACTCATTCTGGATAAGGATAAGTTTAGCTATAAAAACTGGAACAGCTCGCAGCTGGTGGGAAAAGTGCGAGTTATCCAGCACATTGCCGGTCGCTCGTCAGCCAAAGAGAAAAATGCCAACCTGATCGAGGCGATTAAAGCGGCAGGTTTCCCGCACGATCGTTACCAGACCACCACCATCGTTAACACCGACGATGCCATTCCGGGCACCGGCATGTTCGTGCGCAGCAGCATTGAGAGTAATAAAAAGCTTTTTCCATGGTCGCAGTTTATCGTCGACAGCAACGGGCTGGTGCGTAAAGCCTGGCAACTGGACGAGAAGAGTTCCGCGATCGTGGTGCTGGATAAGGACGGGCGCGTAAAGTGGGCCAAAGACGGTGCGCTGACCCAGCAGGAGGTGCAGCAGGTCATCGACCTGCTGCATAAATTGCTTAATAAATAGAGACCCGGAAGCCGGGGTTGAGGAAGGATTCACGCGGCGTGTAGTCGAGGGTTTTTCCCTGCCAGTCGTGAACATGCGCCCCGGCGGCCACCGCGACCGCGTGGCCGGCGGCAGTGTCCCAGGTGCTGGTCGGCCCGAAGCGCGGATAGAGCTGGGCCTGGCCTTCCGCCACCAGGCAGAACTTCAGCGAAGATCCGATAGAAGTGGTTTGATGCTCGCCCAGTTGCTCAAGATACTCCTGCAGCTCCGGATCGTTACCGTGAGAGCGACTGATCACCACCAGCGGCGGACGGGCATCGCGGACCTGGATCTGCTTGCGCACCCCGCACTCTTCTTTCCACGCTTTGCCTTTTTCCGCGCTGTACATCACCTTCATCACCGGCGCATAAACCACGCCCAGTGTCGGCTTGCCGTTTTCGATCAGCGCGATATTGACGGTGAATTCGCCGTTACGCTTAATAAACTCTTTGGTGCCGTCCAGCGGGTCGACCAGCCAGTAGCGCTGCCAGTGCTGACGTACCTCCCAGGCCGGCGGGTCCTCCTCGGAAAGAACCGGGGTGTCAGGATCCAGCGCTTTCAGACCGCTGATGATGACGTTGTGCGCTGCGATATCCGCCGCCGTGACCGGAGAATCATCTTTCTTGCTGGCGACGTTGATCGGCTGGTTTCCATCGTAGACTTCCATGATGGCATCGCCCGCGTTCCGTGCAAGCTGACATACTTGTTCTAACATTCTCCACCTCGTCTGGTTACAGTGGCGTTAACTCGTTGTTTTATTTATATCGCATCACCGCGAGTTCCGCTATCTGTGATAACGATGGCGGTTTCTCTGCCCGCTTTTCTGGCAAGATTCACATTTCTGTAAGCAACAGAATATAAATACATTTTCTACTGTGCTATCGCTCATAAAAAAAGGACGCCTCTGATGATTAAGTTTAGCGCAACGCTCCTGGCCACGCTGATCGCCGCCAGCGTCAACGCCGCGACGGTCGACCTGCGGATCATGGAAACCACCGATCTGCACAGCAATATGATGGACTTTGACTATTACAAAGATGCCGCCACGGAGAAATTCGGCCTGGTCCGTACCGCCACCCTGATCGAACAGGCGCGGGCAGAAGCGAAAAACAGCGTGCTGGTGGATAACGGGGATGTTATCCAGGGGAGCCCGTTAGGC
Organism: Klebsiella sp. HMSC16C06; assembly: GCF_001808325.1. Lineage (NCBI taxonomy): Bacteria > Pseudomonadati > Pseudomonadota > Gammaproteobacteria > Enterobacterales > Enterobacteriaceae > Klebsiella > Klebsiella sp. HMSC16C06. The sequence goes on along the minus strand of NZ_KV793003.1, from coordinate 1,733 downwards.
GACTACATGGCCGCGAAAGGGTTGAAAGAAGGCGATGTGCATCCGGTGTATAAGGCGATGAATACCCTGAATTACGCCGTCGGCAACCTGGGCAACCATGAATTCAATTATGGCCTCGACTTCCTGCATAAGGCGCTGGCCGGGGCGAAATTCCCCTACGTGAACGCCAATATCATCGATGCCAAAACTGGCAAACCGATGTTTACGCCGTACCTGATCCAGGATACCCGGGTCGTGGACAGCGATGGTCAACCCCATACTCTGCGCATCGGCTATATCGGTTTTGTGCCGCCGCAGATCATGACCTGGGATAAAGCCAATCTCAGCGGTAAAGTGACGGTCAACGACATTACCGAAACCGCGCGCAAATATATCCCGGAGATGCGGGCGAAAGGGGCTGATGTGGTGGTCGTGGTCGCGCACTCCGGCCTCTCCGCCGACCCGTATCAGGCGATGGCCGAAAACTCGGTCTACTACTTAAGCCAGGTGCCCGGCGTGGACGCCATTATGTTCGGCCATGCCCACGCGGTGTTCCCGGGTAAAGACTTCGCCAACATCAAAGGCGCGGATATCGCCAAAGGGACGCTGAACGGCGTACCGGCGGTGATGCCGGGAATGTGGGGCGATCATCTCGGGGTGGTTGATCTGGTGCTGAACAACGACAGCGGCAAATGGCAGGTAACTCAGAATAGAGCGGAAGCGCGGCCAATCTATGACACGGTGGCGAAGAAATCGCTGGCGGCCGAAGACGGCAAGCTGGTGGCGGTGCTGAAAGCCGACCACGACGCCACTCGCGAATTCGTCAGCAAGCCGATCGGCAAGTCCGCCGACAACATGTACAGCTATCTGGCGCTGGTGCAGGACGACCCGACGGTGCAGGTGGTCAACATGGCGCAGAAAGCCTATGTAGAACACTATATTCAGGGCGACCCGGATCTGGCGAAGCTGCCGGTGCTCTCCGCCGCCGCGCCGTTTAAAGTCGGCGGACGTAAAAACGATCCGGCGAGCTTTGTCGAAGTGGAGAAAGGTCAGCTCACCTTCCGCAATGCCGCCGACCTCTATCTCTACCCCAACACCCTGGTGGTGATGAAGGTCAGCGGGAAAGAGGTCAAGGAGTGGCTGGAGTGCTCCGCCGGACAGTTTAACCAGATCGATCCCGCCAGCAGCAAGCCGCAGTCGCTGATCAACTGGGACGGCTTCCGCACCTATAACTTCGACGTCATTGACGGGGTGAACTACCAGATTGACGTCACCCAGCCGGCCCGCTACGACGGCGAATGTCAGATGATCCATCCGCAGGCAGAGCGTATTAAGCACCTGACCTTTAACGGTAAACCTGTCGATCCGCAGGCCACTTTCCTGGTCGCGACCAATAACTATCGCGCTTACGGCGGCAAATTCGCCGGCACCGGTGAGAGCCATATCGCCTTTGCCTCACCGGATGAAAACCGTTCAGTGCTGGCGGCGTGGATAGGCGCGCAATCGAAGAAGGATGGCGCGATCCATCCGGCGGCGGATAACAACTGGCGTCTGGCGCCGATCCACAGCAACACGCCGTTGGATATTCGTTTTGAGACCTCGCCAGGCGACAAAGCCGCGGCGTTTATCAAAGAGAAAGCACAGTATCCAATGCGCCAGGTGGCCACCGATGATATCGGCTTCGCCATTTATCAGCTGGATTTGAGCAAGTAATGCCTGTTCCCCGGTGGCGCTGCGCTTACCGGGGCTACAAA
>NZ_KV793002.1:0-779 GCF_001808325.1 Klebsiella sp. HMSC16C06 | reverse complement strand
ATTCTGACATCAGGCTATCCGGGACAGGTTTAAACAGGCTGTCCAGCGGAATATTATATTCATTGAGCGTTCCGACTATAATATAGTATTACAGTCAAACGATATCATTTATTAATAACGCAACGAAATACAAAAAGAGGACTAACTCCAAACTTTTGATAATCATCACGCCCAGCAAATTTTGGCACAGGTTGTGACGATTGCCTGAATATAGTCAAGGCATACTGACGATCTCCGCCAACATACCCCCTTAAAACTTTTTCATTACCTTTAACTGGACCTTGAGGATCATAAACAGGGGAGTGGGAATAATAATCAGTTGAATACCAATCATTACTCCATTCGGCTCCACTTAGCCCCATATCGTATAAACCTAGCGGATTCGGAGGATATTTCCCAATTGGATAAATAGGAAAACCATAACCATCTGTGTATTCATCTAATTTCTTTTGTTCAGGTATATTAGAACCAAGCTCGAAATTTCCATTATTAGTCGCAAAAGGAAGATACTGCCCTCTTGACCTTGCCGCATATTCCCATTGTGCCTCTGTCGGTAAATCAATATTTTTATCGGACTCCTTACCTAGCCACTGACAATAATCTTTTGCCTGTTGCCAGGTCACACCAACAGAGTAATCACCTTTTTGCAAGGATGGGTACTCTTTTACCAGAATATTAATGGGAGGTTTTTTTTATTCCTGTTATCTGCAGATATTTATTATAATCATCGTTGGTAACTTTAAACTTTGATATCGAAAAATCGCTTAATACAACCTTAT
>NZ_KV793001.1:104849-140076 GCF_001808325.1 Klebsiella sp. HMSC16C06 | reverse complement strand
CGCGTAAAGCCGCGGTGGAAGCCGCCATCGCCCGCGCCAAAGCGCGCAAAGCCGAACAACAGGCCGCACAACCGGAACTCGCGTCAGCCGCAGCCAATGACGACCCACGCAAAGCGGCCGTCGCCGCGGCTATCGCCCGCGTTCAGGCGCGTAAAGCAACACAGCAGGCAGTTAACGAGGAATAAATGGTTTTCAGAATCGCAAGCTCCCCCTATACCCATAACCAGCGGCAGACCTCGCGTATTATGCTGCTGGTGCTGCTCGCCGCCGTGCCTGGCATTGTGGTCCAGACCTGGTTTTTCGGCTGGGGTACCGTACTGCAGATTGTCCTCGCCGCATTGACGGCCTGGGCAACGGAAGCCGCTGTTCTCAAACTGCGCAAACAGCATATTGTGGCGACCCTGAAGGACAACTCCGCCCTGCTCACTGGCCTGTTGCTGGCGGTGAGTATTCCACCGCTGGCCCCCTGGTGGATGGCGGTGCTCGGCACTGCCTTTGCCGTGGTGATCGCCAAGCAGCTGTACGGTGGATTAGGCCATAACCCCTTCAACCCGGCGATGATCGGCTACGTCGTGCTGTTGATTTCATTCCCGGTACAGATGACCTCCTGGCTGCCTTCATATGAAATTGCCGCCCAGGTTCCGGCGTTCAGCGATGTGCTGCAGATGATCTTTACCGGGCATACCGCCGCCGGGGGCGACATGGCCAGCCTGCGACTGGGTATCGACGGCGTCAGCCAGGCCACCCCGCTGGATACCTTTAAAACCTCTCTGCATGCCGGGCATAGCGTCCAGCAGGTGCTGCAATTGCCGGTTTACGGTGGCGTACTGGCGGGCCTCGGCTGGCAGTGGGTGAATATCGCCTGGCTGGCGGGCGGTCTGTTCCTGCTGTGGCAGAAAGCGATCCGCTGGCATATTCCGGTCAGCTTTCTCATTAGCCTTGGTCTGTGTGCCACCCTCGGCTGGTTATTCTCGCCGCAAAGCCTGGCGTCGCCGCAGATGCATTTGTTCTCTGGCGCCACCATGCTCGGTGCTTTCTTTATTCTGACCGACCCGGTGACGGCTTCAACAACCAACCGCGGCCGCCTGATCTTCGGCGCCCTCGCCGGCCTGCTGGTGTGGCTTATTCGCAGCTTCGGCGGTTACCCGGATGGCGTGGCATTTGCCGTTCTGCTGGCGAATATTACCGTGCCGCTGATCGATTATTACACGCGCCCGCGCGTGTACGGCCACCGTTGAGAGAGCGATGATGTTAAAAACGATGCGAAAACACGGCGTCACGCTGGCGCTGTTTGCCGCCGGTTCCACCGGGCTGACGGCGGCGATCAATGAACTGACGAAAAGCACTATCGATCAGCAGGCGGCCCTGCAGCAGAAAGCGTTATTTGATCAGGTCTTACCCGCCGACCGCTATAATAACGATCTGCTCAAGAGCTGCTATCTGGTCAGCGCCCCGGCGCTGGGCAAAGGCCAGCATAAAGTGTGGATAGCCAAAAATAACGACCAGCCGATCGGCGCGGTGATGGAAGCCACCGCGCCAGATGGCTATTCCGGGGCAATACAGCTGTTGGTTGCTGCCGATTTTAGCGGCACGGTCCTCGGCACCCGCGTGACCGAGCATCATGAAACGCCGGGTCTGGGCGATAAAATCGAGCTTCGTCTGTCGGACTGGATCACCCATTTTGCCGGGAAAGTCATCCACGGTCAGGGCGACAGCCATTGGGCGGTCAAAAAAGATGGCGGCGATTTTGACCAGTTCACGGGCGCCACCATCACTCCCCGGGCGGTGGTCAATGCCGTTAAGCGCGCAGGCCTGTATGCACAAACGCTGCCTGCGCAACTTCCTGAATTCACCGCCTGTGGAGAATGACCATGAGCGAAGTTAAAGACGTCATCGTCCAGGGCCTGTGGAAAAATAACTCCGCCCTGGTTCAGCTGTTAGGGATGTGCCCTCTGCTGGCGGTCACCTCGACCGCCACCAACGCCCTCGGGCTGGGTCTGGCGACCACCCTGGTGCTAACCTTAACCAACCTGACCATCTCCAGCCTGCGCCGCTGGACGCCGGCGGAGATCCGGATCCCCATCTACGTGATGATCATCGCCTCGGTGGTGAGCGTCGTGCAGATGCTGATCAACGCCTATGCCTTCGGCCTCTATCAGTCGCTGGGGATTTTCATCCCGCTTATTGTGACCAACTGCATCGTGGTCGGCCGCGCCGAAGCCTTTGCCGCCAAAAAAGGGCCGGCGCTGTCGGCACTGGATGGCTTTTCTATCGGCATGGGCGCCACCTGCGCGATGTTTGTGTTGGGCTCCCTGCGCGAGATCCTTGGCAATGGCACCCTGTTTGACGGCGCCGACAGCCTGCTTGGTAGTTGGGCAAAGGTGCTGCGCATCGAGGTTTTCCATACGGATACCCCCTTCCTGCTGGCTATGCTGCCGCCAGGCGCCTTTATTGGCCTCGGCATGATGCTGGCGGTAAAATACCTCATCGATGAACGTAGCAAGCAGCGGAAGGCGCAAGCGGCCCGGGCCGTTTCTGTCGCCCCGTCTGACGTGACAGGGAAAGCGTAACATGAACAAAGCCAAACGCCTGGCGATCCTCACCAGGCTGCGGGAAAACGATCCCCATCCCACTACCGAACTGCATTTCAGTTCGCCGTTCGAGTTGCTGATTGCCGTTCTGCTTTCTGCGCAGGCCACCGATGTCAGCGTCAACAAAGCGACAGCCAAACTCTATCCGGTGGCCAATACGCCCGCAGCGATGCTGGCGCTGGGGGTGGATGGGGTGAAATCGTATATCAAGACTATCGGCCTGTTTAACAGCAAAGCGGAAAACGTCATCAAAACCTGCCGCATCCTGCTGGAGCAGCACAACGGCGAGGTGCCGGAAGACAGAGCGGCGCTGGAGGCGCTGCCCGGCGTGGGCCGTAAAACCGCCAACGTGGTACTAAACACCGCCTTTGGCTGGCCGACCATCGCCGTGGACACGCACATCTTCCGCGTCTGCAATCGGACGCAATTCGCCCCTGGCAAGAATGTTGAGCAAGTGGAAGAGAAGCTTCTGAAGGTGGTCCCCGCCGAGTTTAAGGTCGACTGTCATCACTGGTTGATCCTGCATGGACGTTATACCTGCATTGCCCGCAAACCGCGCTGCGGCTCCTGCCTGATTGAAGACCTCTGCGAATTTAAAGAGAAAGTCTACGCCTGATCCCTTCTTCTGAGCCATAACTTAACCCTGAGTTATGGCTCGAATTTGTGCATTTAACCCGCCGTTAACACCAGAAAATGTCTCTTATGATGGGTAATAATCCGGCTATATAACGAACAATCAGCGCTTTCATTTTTTCTCGATGCAAAATTTCTATACATTTGTGATCGAGATCATGCTCGCAACTTTATGTTGATTACATGTTGTGAAAATGAAAACAAATGTCAGGCAATACAACGATTGAGCAAAGATTACCAGGATAATAGACCATTAATTTTTAGGATAATGGACCATATCACTACTCATGAGGTCAGTCAGTAGAATATATCGCCTTTTTAACGAAATCAGACTGATGAAAAAGATAAAAATAGCAATCATAACGAAACGGTGAAATTTAACTCTGGATAACATTCATATGTCCGGAGCATTATGCCACCCACATTATGTGTAACAGTTTATTACAAAGGCCTTGCCTGATGCGCCAGGATAGTGAACATTACCTGCCGTTTTCCCTCCCAAAATAACTATAAAGGCGGCGGTCCAACGAGATTGCGCCCCGAACACCCCCCAGTAAATATGGGATGTAAAAAAAGAGGTATATGTGTCTACTGCAAACAATAAACCAGCAGAAAGCGTGAGTCTGAACGCTTTCAAACAACCACGCGCGTTCTATCTCATTTTCTCGATCGAGTTATGGGAGCGTTTTGGTTATTACGGCCTGCAAGGGATCATGGCCGTTTACCTGGTAAAACAGCTGGGTATGTCGGAAGCGGATTCCATTACTCTGTTCTCCTCCTTTAGCGCGCTGGTCTATGGTCTGGTTGCTATTGGCGGCTGGCTGGGCGATAAAGTGCTGGGCACCAAACGTGTCATCATGCTGGGTGCTATCGTGCTGGCCATCGGCTATGCGCTGGTGGCCTGGTCCGGCCATGATGCTGCCATCGTCTATATGGGTATGGCGACCATCGCCGTCGGTAACGGTCTGTTCAAAGCCAACCCGTCCTCCCTGCTTTCTACCTGCTATGACAAAAACGATCCCCGTCTGGACGGTGCATTCACCATGTACTACATGTCCATCAACATCGGTTCGTTCTTCTCGATGCTGGCAACCCCGTGGCTGGCTGCTCGCTTCGGCTGGAGCGTGGCGTTTGCCCTCAGCGTGGTGGGGATGGTGATCACGATTATTAACTTTGCCTTCTGCCAGAAATGGGTAAAACAGTACGGTTCGAAACCGGACTTTGCCCCAGTGCACATGGGCAAACTGCTGGCGACCATCGCTGGCGTGGTGGTGCTGGTCGCCATCGCCACCTGGCTGCTGCACAACCAGGGCATCGCACGTATGGTGCTGGGCGTCGTCGCACTGGGTATCGTCGTGATTTTCGCCAAAGAAACCATCGGTCTGAAAGGTGCCGCGCGTCGTAAAATGATCGTCGCCTTCCTGCTGATGGTAGAAGCGATTGTCTTCTTCGTACTGTACAGCCAGATGCCGACCTCTCTGAACTTCTTCGCGATTCGTAACGTTGAGCACTCGATCCTCGGTATCGCCTTCGAACCGGAACAGTATCAGGCGCTGAACCCGTTCTGGATCATGATTGGTAGCCCTATTCTGGCAGCCATTTATAACAAGATGGGCGACCGCCTGCCGATGCCGCACAAGTTCGCTATCGGCATGGTACTGTGCTCCGGCGCGTTCCTCGTCCTGCCTTTAGGGGCGAAGTTCGCCAGCGACGCCGGCATCGTCTCGGTTAACTGGCTCATTCTGAGCTACGCGCTGCAGTCTATTGGTGAGCTGATGATTTCCGGCCTCGGCCTGGCGATGGTCGCTCAGCTGGTTCCGCAGCGTCTGATGGGCTTCATTATGGGCAGCTGGTTCCTCACTACCGCCGGCGCGGCGATCATCGCCGGGAAAATCGCCAACCTGATGGCGGTGCCGGAAAACGTCACCGATCCGCTGGTGTCGCTGGAAGTGTACGGCCACGTGTTCCTGCAGATTGGTATCGTCACCGCGGTTATCGCCGCCCTGATGCTGCTCACGGCGCCGAAGCTGAACCGTATGACTCAGGACGACAGCGCGGACCTGAAAGCACGCGAAACCGCGGCAGCCTGACGCCGCAGGGAAAACCAATTATTTTTAAGCCGCTAACGTTAGGTTAGCGGCTTTTTTTTTACCCCTGGCGGGACTAACATACAGAAAACTGCAGCCACGAGGAGTTACGCATGAAACTGTTCTACAAACCCGGCGCCTGTTCCCTGGCCTCGCATATCGCCCTGCGCGAAAGCGGCCTGGATTTCACGTTGCAGAGCGTGGACCTGGCCAAAAAACGGCTGGAAAACGGGGATGATTATCTGCTGATCAACCCGAAAGGTCAGGTGCCGGCGTTGCTGCTGGATGATGACATCCTGCTCACTGAGGGCGTGGCTATTATGCAGTACATCGCCGATCAGGTGCCGGACCGCCATCTGCTGGCGCCAGTAGGCTCCATTGCCCGCTACCAGACCCTGGAGTGGCTGAATTACGTGGCCACCGAGCTGCATAAAGGCTTTACCCCGCTGTTCCGCCCGGATACCCCGGAAGACTATAAGCCTGTCGCGCGGGCGTTGCTCGAGAAGAAACTGCAGTATGTTGATGAGTCGCTGGAAGATAAACAGTGGCTGACCGGCCATCGCTTTACTATCGCCGATGGCTATCTGTTCACCGTGCTGCGCTGGGGCTATGGCATAAAACTGGATATGGCTGCCTATGGTCATATCGGCAGCTGGATGGCGCAGGTGGCAGCGCGTCCGGCGGTGGCGGCCGCACTGGCGGCTGAAGGCTTAAAATAAGGCCTGACCTGCCCGGCGGACCGTCGGGCAGGCCCGGGGAGTTACAGCCGGGTGGCGCTGAAGCAGTGCTCCGGTACGGCAATGCGATCCTGCGCCGCCACCACCTGCAGTTCATACTCTTGCATGTTTTTGGTGGTGAGCATGATCTCGTACACCGCGGCGGTAACGTGCTCAAGCGCATCGCGCAGGCTGGCACCCTGCAGCAGTTTCACCAGCAGCAGTCCACTGGTCACATCGCCGACGCCAACCGGCTGACGCAGGCCAAAATCCACCAGCGGCCGACTGATATGCCAGGCTTCTTCGGCCGTCACCAGCAGCATCTCAAAACGATCCATGCTCAGACCGGCGCGGGAAAGATGTTTAACCAACACCACCTCCGGCCCCTGGGCAATCAGCTCCCGCGCAGCAGCTACCGCTTCGCTGACGCTGGCGACCGGATGACCGCACAGGATCTCCAGTTCAACCAGATTCGGCGCAATAATATCGCTGGCCGGCAGCGCATAGCGCACGTGGAATTCCGCCACGCCGGGCGCGACGATACACCCTTTCTCCGGATGGCCCATCACCGGGTCACAAAAGTACTTCGCCGCCGGATTGGCCGCTTTCACCTGACGCACGATACCGAGGATATGCTCGCCCTGTTCAGCGGAACCGAGGTAGCCGCTCAGAACCGCATCGCAGGTCTGCAGCTTGTCGATGTCGGCAATGCCCTGGACGATCTCCGTCAGGTGCGAAGGCGGCATCACGCAACCGGTCCATTTACCGTATTGCGTATGGTTGGAGAACTGAACGGTATTCAGGGGCCAGACATTGGCGCCCAGACGGCGCATCGGAAACTCGGCGGCACTGTTGCCGGCGTGGCCAAACACAACGTGAGACTGAATGGCGAGGATGTTCTTCATTTTCTTACCACAACCCTAAAAAGAAAAAGGGCGTGGTTTCCCACGCCCTGGTTTTATTTTTTATTTCCAGCAGACCAGGCAGTAATTCTTTTTACCGCGACGCAGTAAGGTGTAGCGGCCGAACAGACGGTCGCTGTCGCTGAATACATATTCCGGGTCGGCCTGTTTTTCACCGTTGATGGTCACCGCGTTCGAGGCAACGGTTTTACGCGCCTGACCGCGGGACGGCTGCAGCTCGGAATCCACCAACGCCTGCAGGAGATCGGCGCCTTTTTCCATTTCGATCATCGGCACGCCATCCTGCGCCAGCTGTTCGAAATCTGCTTCGCTCAGGTCGCTCAGGTTACCGTTGAACAGGCTTTCGGTAATGCGCTTCGCCGCTTCCAGGCCTTCTTCGCCGTGGACCAGGCGCGTCACCTGCTCTGCCAGCACGTACTGGGCGCGCGGCGCTTTACCGCTGTTTTTGTCTTCTTCTTCCAGAGCATTGATCTCCGCCATGTCCATAAAGGTGAAGAACTTGAGGAAGCGATAGACATCAGCATCCGCGGTGTTGATCCAGAACTGGTAGAATTTGTACGGACTGGTTTTCTTCGGATCCAGCCACACGGCGCCGCCTTCGGTTTTACCGAATTTGGTGCCGTCTGCTTTGGTGATCAGCGGAACCGTCAGGCCAAACACCTGGTTCTGGTGCAGGCGACGGGTCAGATCGATACCGGAGGTGATGTTGCCCCACTGGTCGGAGCCGCCGATCTGCAGCGCTACGCCGTGCAGCTTGTTCAGGCAGGCAAAGTCGTACCCTTGCAGCAGGTTGTAGGAGAACTCGGTAAAGGAGATACCCTGATCGTCACGATTCAGACGCTGCTTCACCGCTTCTTTGTTAATCATCTGGTTAACAGAGAAGTGTTTGCCGATATCGCGCAGGAAGGTCAGCACGTTCATGCTGCCAAACCAGTCATAGTTGTTCGCCGCAATCGCCGAATTGTCGCCGCAGTCAAAATCAAGGAACGGGGCCACCTGTTTGCGGATTTTATCCACCCACTCCTGCACGGTATCCTCGGTATTTAGCTTACGCTCAGCGGCTTTAAAGCTTGGGTCGCCAATCAGACCGGTTGCGCCGCCCACCAGCGCTACAGGTTTATGACCTGCCTGCTGGAAGCGTTTCAGGCATAACAATGGAACAAGATGCCCCAAATGCAAGCTGTCAGCGGTAGGATCGAAGCCGCAATAGAGCGCGATCGGGCCTTGCGCCAGTCGCTCTGCTAACGCTTCCTCGTCCGTCACCTGGGCTACCAGCCCCCGCTCTTGCAATTGTTTAATCAAGTTACTGCTTGCCATCAAATTCTCCATGTATAAACGACTGCACCTCTGCCGGTACACGACTTTTCGCCAGATGCGAAAAGTACATAGAATAAAGCGCCGGCCCTTTCAGCGCCAGCGCTTCGATAACTAATTTCGGCGTTTACGGTGCCAGGCGGTCTATTTTCCAGGCGCCATTATCACGCTGGTATAAAAAGCGGTCATGCAGCCGATGTTCGCCCCCCTGCCAGAACTCCATCTGCTCGACGCTGACGCGGAATCCGCCCCAGAAACTCGGCAGCGGCACTTCCCCCTGCTGGAATTTCTGCTTCAGCTCGAGGAATTTGCTCTCCAGGATCCCGCGGGCGGAAATGCGACTGGACTGCTGGGAGACCCAGGCGCCGATTTGGCTATCGCGCGGGCGGCTGTGGAAATATTTGACCACTTCCAGCGTCGACAAGCGCTCCGCTTTGCCGATCACCATCACCTGGCGCTCCAGCATATGCCACGGAAACAGCAGGCTCACCTGGGGATTTTTTTCAATCTGATGGGCTTTGCGGCTGCCAAGGTTGGTATAAAACACCAGCCCTTTTTCATCGTAATGCTTCAGCAGCACAATACGCTGGTAAGGTTGGCCGCGCTCATCAACGGTAGCAACCACCATCGCGGTCGGGTCTGCGAGTTTCGCGTCACAGGCCTGACGCAGCCAGCGTTCAAACAGCGGCAGGGGTTCAGCAGGAAGATCGTGGCGACGCAAACCGCCACGGGTATATTCACGGCGCAAGTGCGCGATTTGCTGGAGTTCGTCGTTATCAGACATGGCCATTGAGGATGTAGTCATAAGGTGGCGTTATTGTGCGCCCCCCCGACAGAAATCTCAACGTTTGGCCGTCTGCAGCTGACAGTTATCGAGGATGATGCGATCGCGTTTATAGACGGTAGCGGTATCGCCCTTCGACCAGAAGACGTAGACGCCGTCGGTGTAGCGCGCCCCCGAAGCCGACAGCCCCTCAGCCAGGTTCAGTTGCTGATTATCATAGATAAAACTCACCTGTTGGCGGGTATTATTGCGATGGACCGTTAACGGTTTCTGGTCGCATTGATACTCCAGCGTGTCCATCTGCATCCGCTCGACAAACTGGTTGTAGTAGCTACAGCCCGCCAGCATAAAAGGTATAACTGCGATAAGAATTTTTTTCATTCGTTTGCCTTCGACTTTCCCGGTCACGGAGGGCACTCCGCCCTCCGCTTAACTTGTCCAGTTTACCGGTCGCGCCGTGTTTAAGATTTCAGTTAACTCCGATTCTGCGGCGGGTTAGCCGGGAAAATGGCGCCCAGCACCGTGGCTTCGCTGGCGCCGGTCACTGAGGGAAGATTACCCGGCAGCCCGGCCAGCGTGCGCCAGGCCAGCCAGGCAAAGGCCAGCGCCTCCATATCATCGCCGCTGATCCCCGCCTCATCGGTGGTGGAGACTTCGGTTCCCGGCAGCAGTGCCGCCAGGCGCGCCATTAACAAGGGGTTACGCGCGCCGCCGCCGCACACTAACAAACGCTCGCAGCCGCCGCTTAACAATACCTGCTCACTGATGGTCACAGCGGTTAATTCCGCCAGCGTGGCCTGCACATCCTGCCCACGCAGTCCCGAATAACGGGCCAGATGTTTTTCCAGCCAACCGTAATTGAAATATTCACGACCGGTGCTTTTCGGCGCCGGTAAAGCAAACCACGGATCGCTCAGCATGTCCTGCAGCAGCGGCAGCAGCACTTTACCTTCGCTGGCCCACTGGGCATCCTTATCATACGGTTTACCCTGCTGACGCCAGATCCAGGCGTCCAGCAACATATTTCCCGGCCCGGTATCATAGCCGCGCACCGGCTGCCCCGGCACCAGCAGCGACACGTTGGCGATGCCACCGATATTCAGCACCATCCGCCGTTCAATGGGATGCGCCAGCAGCGCATGATGAAATGCCGGGACCAACGGCGCCCCCTGCCCGCCAAGCGCCATATCACGTCGGCGAAAATCCCCCACCACCGTGACTCCGGTATGCGCGGCGATCTGGTTGTTGTCGCCGATTTGCAGCGTGTGCGGCGCATCGCCTTGCGGTTCATGCCATACGGTCTGTCCATGGCAGCCGATAGCGATAACGTCGGTGGGCTTGAGATTTTCCTGGCGCATCAGCGCCAGTACGGCATCGGCAAACAGCCGCCCCAGACGAGTGTCCAGACGCCCCAGTTGTGAGAGGGTCAACGACTGGCCCTGGCAAATCGCGAGGATCTCTTCTTTTATTGGGTGTGGTATGGGCCAGGTGAGACTGGCCTGCTGCGCCACGATGTTTTCGTTGATGGCGGCCAATACGACATCGATACCATCAAGGCTGGTACCGGACATAACGCCAATAAAGCGACCCGATCTCATACGTTTTTCCTTCATTCCATGACCCTCGTATACGCCTCACTCCACCATAAAGCGCCCGCTAATGCTATGTTGTTATAATACTTTTTAACAATAGAGCGACATTTCAGAGAACACCGTAAAGAACCGGCGTTTAGTTTAGGTTGAAGCATCATTAATTATTATTTTTTGTATAGTCAGGGCGGAAGCTATGCCCGCCGGCGACTAAATGCCATATAATTAACCGTATGGACGTTCAATTGAACACCTTCGGTGAACAGGAGATTCATAAATGATTTTACGTGTTTTGGCTGTATCGATGATTGGTTTTACGCTCGCAGGCTGCGTGAGCAGCAGCGGCCTGTCCGGCGACGTTTATTCCGCATCTGAAGCCAAACAGGTGCAGAGCGTAACTTACGGTACGATTGTGCATACGCGCGCCGTGCAGATCCAGAGCGGCGACGACAGCAATGCCATCGGCGCCATTGGCGGTGCAGTGCTCGGCGGGTTCCTCGGCAACACCATCGGCGGCGGTACCGGACGCTCTCTTGCCACCGCGGCTGGCGCAGTCGCGGGCGGCGTCGCAGGCCAGGGCGTTCAGGGTGCAATGAACAAAACCCAGGGCGTAGAACTGGAAATCCGTAAGGATGATGGCAACACCATTCTGGTGGTGCAGAAACAGGGCAGCACGCCGTTCTCTGTGGGTCAGCGCGTCGCCATTGCCGGCAGCGGCAGCCAGGTCACCGTTTCTCCTCGATAACACCCCTTGCGATGCGGCCCGTTGCGCCGCATCGTATTTTTCAGCCGCGGTTATTCCACCGTAATAGATTCGTATTAGCAATCAGATATATTATATTCAAGTAGTTCATCAATCATTGCGCCTGCGCAATATCTTATCTCACCGCCCCCACTACTCTCAGATTGTCATAATACTTTGTCGACTGAACGTCGCTGTTGCTTTTCTCTCTGGGATCTTGCCTATGCTCAAACATGTCAATCATGTTGCTAAACGTTTTATTATATATGTTTTTATTTGCTTACTGGCCGGGTTCGGCATTGCCGGAGTGACCGCTTTCTTTCATACCAGTTTCAGCACTACCTCATCAATATTATTTCCTCTACTGACCAGCTTTCTGATGGTCTTTCATATTACTATTGCCTGTTTTATGGGCATGAAATACTGGAGCAACAAGCGCCGCCTGTACCTTACACCTGTTGCTTTCGGCTTTGCCTGTTCAGCGCTGCTGATGCTGGGAACCCTCAGCAGCTATCCGGACTGGCTTACCTGCAGCACGACCCCGGTCATTAATCAAAATGACGCCGTTATCTATTATTTCTTTCGCAATATAATGATGGCTGTATTATTCATGTCATCTATTGTTTTGTATTACTTCCGCCAGCGCATCATGCACTCGCTGAAAGCACACATAATTACATTCGCGGCATGTATCGTTTTTACATTAACAATTATTTTTTTATCGTGGGTGTACTCCAGCCACTCGCCGTGGCTGAGCGTCAATTTTATCGACGATCTTAGCCATACCTTCACGCCACTGTGGCAAAGTATTATCGGCTGGCTGCTGATGGCTATCTGGTTTATCACGCTTATTTTATTAATTAGCCTGAGTAAATTACGCAATATTTTCTGGTTTAGCGGCGCTTTTTTTTGCAGCGCTTATCTTTACACCCTCTTCCAGCTAGTCTCCACCGCCGGGGACCTCGATCAGACCTGGTACCAGGCGCGTTTTTTCGAAACGCTTTGTACCCTGTTCCTGATTCTGGTGCTGCTGGTCGACGTCTTTATGCTCTACCGTGAGTCTAACCATAAGTATGTCAACTCGTACCAGAACTCGATTCGCGACCCGTTGACCCGGCTTTATAACCGCAGCTTCTTCTACGACACCCTGAACCAGCAGCTGGCGAAGGTAAACCCCCAACATCCGCTGTCAGTGATTATCAGTGACCTCGATCATTTCAAACGCATCAATGATAACTACGGCCACGTCGCCGGCGACAAGGTGATCCAGTTTGCCGCCTCGGTGCTGGAGAACCATTCGCGCGTGGATGACGCTGCTGCCCGCATTGGCGGTGAGGAGTTTGCCCTGCTGCTGGTCAACACCGCCGAGAAAGACGCCCTGGCGATCGCCGAGCGTATCCGCCTGGCCGTCAACGCTGAGCAAAACCATCTGCCGGAGCGAATGACCATCAGTATGGGGTTGTATACGACGCGCGATAGAAGCGTGAGCGCAGAAACGTGCGTCGAGCGCGCAGATGCGGCCATGTATGAAGCGAAAAACAGCGGGCGTAATCGGGTGGTGGTCTGGCGTCACCCTGGCGACTAAAAAAAACGGCCCGGGGCAACCCGGGCCGCAAAGGATTAATCTTTTGCCTGGAGATCGAGGATATTTTGTTCAAGTTTACGAATTAAGTGGAGCAACGTTTCCACTTCCTGCTTTGACACCCCCGACAGGATTTCATCGCGGGTCTTGCCTATCACCTCTTCCATCTCATTGATCAACGGTTCAGCTTTTTCAGTGAGCTTGATGCGTTTGGCCCGCCGGTCGCTTGAACAGGTCTGGCGAGAAATAAGCCCTTTCTCCTCCAGCTGATCGAGCGTGCGCACCAGCGACGGCTGTTCAATGCCGATGGCTTTCGCCAGCTGGATCTGCGACTGCTCAGGCGGCAGCTGATGGATGTTATGCAGCGTGACCCAGTGAGTCTGCGTTAACTCCAGAGGTTTCAGGCGATGGTCGATTAGCGCGCGCCAAACGCGGACTAAACGTGCCAGATCAGAACCAAGTGGCGATTCCAATTTCATCTCCTTATAATTAGCTTGCTAAGTTATTATACTGATTTTAGAATAGTGTGCAGCATTTGAATTATCAAAACAAATGAATTACTTGATTCAACAAAAACCAAAACAATGATTTACACTGTTATAGCGTAGCACGCTCTGAGGTTACCCCTGTAATGGCAAAGGATTTTTGCTTGTGAAACTGAGTCTTAACACATCCGGATTGCCGCTGCAGGACCTGGTGTTCGGCGCGTCCGTCTATTTCCCTCCGCTGTTCAAAGCCGTCTTATTAGGTTTTTTTATCTGGTTGTTTTTACATCGTCAGCTGCGTGACTGGATGTATGCCGGCGACATCTGGCATCCCCTGCTGATGGATCTCTCCCTGTTCGCGCTCTCGGTCTGTCTGGCCCTGGTGTTACTGATTGCCTGGTGATCTCCTTGCTATGAAAAAACTAAAATATCTGTCAACGCTGTTGGTTGCGGCCATCGCCCTGATCGCCGCATGGCTGTTATGGAATTTCTACACCCAGTCCCCCTGGACCCGCGACGGCAAAGTGCGTGCAGAGCAGGTCGGGATCACCCCTCAGGTCTCCGGTAGCATTCTGCAGTTGAACGTGACGGACAACCAACGGGTCAACGCCGGGGATGTTCTGTTCACTATCGACGACACCCCCTACCGTATCGCCGTGCTGAACGCCCAGGCGCAGCAGGCGAAAGCGCAAGCCGAGGTGGCGAAAGCGCAGGCTGAGCAAACGAAGGCCGCCAGCGAGGCACGTCGTCGTCGCAACCTGTCGCAGAATGCGATCTCGGCTGAAGATCTTGAGAACGTCAACACCGCGCTGAATACGGCCACCACCAACCTGGCGGCCGCCAGAGCGGGACTGGGCGTCAGCGAAGCGATGCTGAAACATGCGCAATGGCAGCTAAGCCAAACAACGGTCAAAGCGCCAGTGGACGGCTGGGTGACCAACCTCTCCACCCGCGTCGGCGATTACGCCACTACCGGCCACCCGGTCTTTGCTCTGGTAGACAGCCACTCGTTTTACGTGCTGGGCTACTTTGAAGAGACTAAACTGCGTCATATCCGCATCGGCGATCCGGCGCAGATTATTCTCTACAGTAATCAGCAGACGCTGCACGGGCATGTCGCCAGCATCGGCCGGGCAATTGTCGATCAGAGCGTGGAACAGGGAACCGGGCTGGTGGCCAACATCAAACCGAATATCCCCTGGGTGCGTCTCGCGCAGCGCGTTCCGGTGCGGATTGCCTTTGATACGCTACCGGCGGACGTCACTCTGGTCTCCGGCACCACCTGCACTGTCTCGATCGGCGGGCAGTAATGAATCTGCAGGCCCTGTCGTGGCGCACACTGCCCTGGGTTAAAGCCACCCGTCCACAGTGGCGATACGCGTTGCGTAACGGCATCGCTATGTGTCTCGCGTTAAGCATCGCCTACGCGCTGGATCTCGATGAGCCGTACTGGGCGATGACCTCCGCGGCAGTGGTCAGCTTTCCCACCGTCGGCGGCGTGATCAGTAAAAGCTTTGGCCGCATCGCCGGCAGCCTGCTCGGCGCCTGCGCCGCCCTGCTGCTGGCGGGCCATACGCTGAACGATCCCTGGCTGTTTCTGTTCAGTATTTCCGGCTGGCTGGCGCTGTGCACCTGGGCCTGCGCGCTGTTCACCAACAACGTGGCCTACGCCTTTCAGCTTGCCGGCTATACCTGCGCCATCATCGCGTTTCCGGTGATTAACATCAGCGACAGCTACGAACTTTGGGTGATCGCTCAGTCGCGCGTCTGCGAAGTCATCGTTGGGATCCTCTGCGGCGGACTCATGATGATGATCCTGCCCAGCACCTCCGACGGCAGCAACCTGCTGACGGCCCTGAAAACCATGCACGCCCGGCTGCTGGAGCACGCCAGCCTGCTGTGGGTGCCAGAGACGACGGATGCCATCCGCACCGCTCACGAAAGCGTGATTGGCCAGATCCTCACCATGAACCTGCTGCGCATCCAGGCCTTCTGGAGTCACTACCGCTTCCGTCGGCAGAATCCCCTGCTGAACTACCTGCTGCATCAGCAGCTCCGAATGACCAGCGTCATTTCCAGTCTGCGACGTATGTTGCTGAACTGGCCGGACGCGCCGGCGAACACTCGTCAGGTGCTGGAGTCGCTGCTTGCTGAACTCGCTGCTCCCCATGCTGACAGCTATCATGTCGCCCGCATTCTGGCGCCTCTGGCGCCGCCGCCGGATGCCGATTACCGTCATATCGCCTTTTGGGCGCGACTGCGCTATTTCTGTCGCATTTATCTGGAAAGCAGTCGCTGGATCCGCCGGGTAGAGAATGCGTCGGCGATCGCCGAGTTCAACGTACCTTCGGCGCCAGCCCTGGCCCGCCACACCGACCAGGCAGAGGCCTTGCTCAATGGCATCCGTACTTTTTGCGCGCTGGTGGCGATTGGCGCATGGGGGATCAGCACCCAGTGGACCAGCTGCGCGGCTGCCCTGACCCTGGCATCCATCTGCTGCGTGCTCTATTCGGTCTCGGCTTCGCCGTTTCGATCGCTGACGCTGCTGATGCAGACCCTGGTGCTGCTGTCGCTGTTCAGTTTTGTGGTGAAGTTCGGCCTGATGGTGCAGATAACCGACCTGTGGCAGTTTCTGCTATTTCTGTTCCCGCTGCTGACCACCATGCAGTTGCTCAAGCTACAGTGGCCCAAATATGCCGGCCTGTGGGGACAGCTTATCGTGTTTATGGGCTCGTTTATCTCCGTCACCAATCCGCCGGTGTACGACTATGCGGCTTTTTTCAATGATAACTTAAGCAAGATTGTCGGCGTGGGCTTTGCCTGGCTGGCTTTTGCGGTGCTCAGCCCGGGATCGGATGCCCGTAAAGGACGGCGCCATATCAGAGCGTTACGGCGTCACTTTGTCGATCAGCTCAGCCGCCATCCCCAGCACAGCGAACATGAATTTGAATCGCTGGTGTACCACCATGTCAGCCAGCTCAGTCAGAGTAAAGATGCCCTGGCACGGCGCTGGCTACTACGTTGGGGGGTGGTGTTGCTCAACTGCTCGCACGTCGTCTGGCAGCTTCGGGAATGGGAAACCCGCTCCGATCCCCTCGCCCAGGTGCGCGACCTGTGCATCAACCTGTTACGCGATGTGATGAGCGAGCGCGGCGTGCAGCAGCGCCCGCTGGCCTCCACCCTGCAGGAGCTGCAGCGGATCTGCGACGCCCTGAACCACCATCATCAGCCGGCGGCGCGGGAACTGGCCGCCGCGATTTGGCGACTGTACTGCGCCCTGTCGCAGCTGGAACAGGCCCCGGTGGCCGGCACAATTGGCGAAGGAACTACTTAATCACCCCGCAGGCAAACCGCTCGCCGCCGCCGCCCAGCGGCTGCGGGTTGTCGGCCATATTATCGCCGCCCACGTGGACCATCAGCGCTTTCCCCTTCACCTCATTCAGCGTTTTCAGACGTGGGGCAATAATTGGCTGGTCGGCCACGCCCGCGTCGTTGACCACCAGCAGAGGCAGATCGCCAAGATGCCCGGTGCCCAGCGGCCCTTCGTGTTTCCCGGTATGTTGCGGGTCATAATGTCCGCCCGCCGCCCCGGCGGCCACCGCTTTGCCCTCTTTCATCGCCGGCTGGCAGCTGCCTTCGGCATGAATATGAAAGCCGTGCTTGCCCGGCGGCAATGCCCGCAGTTCGGGGGCGAACTCGAGGCCGCGGTCGGTTTCGGTGATTTTTACACTGCCGATGGACTGCCCGACGCCCTGGGGGGTCACGAGATTAAGTTGAACATCTTCACTGACGGCCTGTGCGCCAGCGCAAAATGCGAGGGATAAGATCGCGAGAATACATCGTTGCATAACACCTCCGGATGGCTGTCTCCCTGTTAAGTGTAAACCAGGAACGCCTTTCCGGAGGCGAAATGCCCGTTACGGTACGTCGTAACCGAGCGCGGCTTTGCGGATACGGAACCACTGCTGACGGGTCATGCTAAGTTTTTCGGCCACGATCGCGGAACGCACGCGTTCGATTTTGCCCGAGCCGATAATCGGCAGCGGCTGCGAGGGCAGACGCAATATCCAGGCGTAGACCACCTGCTCGATGCTGTCGGCATTGAGCTCATGCGCTACCTGCGCCAGCTCATCGCGCAGCGGCTGGAAGCCCTCTTCATTGAACAGGCGTCCGCCTCCAAGGCAGGACCACGCCATCGGACGAATACGCAGCTGCTGCAGCTGATCGAGCGTGCCGTCGAGCAACAGCGGCTGATGCACCGGCGAGATTTCGACCTGATTGGTGGCCAGGGTAAACGGCAGGCGCGACTGCAGAAGAGTGAACTGGGCTGGGGTAAAGTTCGATACGCCAAAGTGGCGCACTTTTCCGCTGTGATGCAGCGCGAGGAACGCCTCAGCCACTTCATCGGCATTCATTAGCGGATCCGGCCGATGGATCAGCAGCAGATCGAGATGGTCCGTCGCCAGATTACGCAGCGATTGCTCAGCGCTCAGCACGATGTGGTCGCGGTCGGTGATATAGTGGCCGATGGTGTTTTCAGCCCGCGCCCGGGTGGCGATGCCGCATTTGCTGACAATTTCCATGCGATTACGAAGATGCGGCGCCAGCTTCAGCGCTTCGCCAAAGGCAGCCTCACACTGATAATCGCCATAGATATCGGCGTGATCGACAGTGGTTACGCCTAAATCGAGATGCTGTTCAATAAAGCTGACCAGCTCGCCTGGCGACATTTTCCAGTCCATCAGACGCCAGTAGCCCATCACAAAACGCGAAAATTCCGGCCCCTGGGGAGCCATAGCAATACGCTGAACCATAACCGCTTCCTCAATAAAAAAGTGTACTGAGTATACGTACTTTTTTGTTTAAAACAGTGAGGGTTGCTGCGGTTCTTCCGCCGGTTCCGGCTTGTTCGCGCGTATTTTGCGCAGCAGCCGTTGGCGGCAGAGACGCAACACCTCCTGTTTCTGCGCATCGCTCATCGTTTGCCAGTTAAAACGTTCCTCACGGCTGCGGAAACAGCCGCGACAGTAGCCGCGCTCGTCGGTCTGACATATTCCCCGGCACGGGCTCTGCACCGGGAAAAACTCTAACTGCTCTGCCACCACACGCCTCCTGTCCCCTCGTATCCTTTCATTGAAGACGTTTCCCCGCGCCGACGCAAATTTTGTTCACTACGTGCTGCGCCAGCTAACATTTTTCCGCCGACGCTTGCATTAGACCAATCGGTCTACTACAGTGTGCTCCATGAACAGACACAGCGAATGCGATACCCGAGAACATATCCTGGTCACCGGCGAGCAGCTCTGCATGCATCGCGGTTTTACCGGAATGGGCTTGAGCGAACTTCTGAAGACGGCGGAAGTGCCTAAGGGCTCTTTCTACCATTACTTTCGCTCTAAAGAAGCCTTCGGCGTCGCGCTGCTCGAACATCACTACACCGGATATCTGCAGCGCCTGGTCGACCACTTCGATCATGGCGACGGCAACTATCGTGACCGCCTGCTGGCTTATTATCAGCACACGCTGAATCAGTTCTGCCAGCAGGGGATTATTAGCGGCTGTCTTACCGTCAAGTTGTCGGCAGAGGTTTGCGACCTGTCGGAAGATATGCGTACCGCCATGGACCATGGTGCCAGTCAGATTATCGCCCTGCTGGGCAACGCGCTGGAGAAAGGACGTCAGGAAGGCAGTCTGGCGTTTGACGGCGAGGCCATGACCCTGTCGCAGGTGCTGTATTCCCTGTGGCTCGGGGCCAACCTGCAGGCCAAAATTACGCGTAGCGCAAGGCCGCTGGAAAGCGCCCTTGCCCACGCCAAACAGATTATTGCGGCGCCTGCGGTATAACAGGCGTTTTTATTTCATCAGTTACTAGACGACCGGTCTACTCAGGAGTCACTATGTCGGAAGCAAAATTATTCAGCCCGTTGAAAGTCGGTGCGGTCACCGTCCCTAATCGCGTATTTATGGCGCCGTTGACGCGTCTGCGCAGCATCGAGCCGGGCGATATCCCTACCCCGCTGATGGGCGAATACTACCGCCAGCGCGCCAGCTCCGGCCTGATCATCACCGAAGCGACGCAGATTTCTGCCCAGGCCAAAGGCTATGCCGGCGCGCCGGGCCTGCACAGCCCGGAGCAGATTGCCGCCTGGCAGAAAATCACCGCCGGTGTTCATGCGGAAAATGGCCGTGTCGCCGTCCAGCTGTGGCACACCGGGCGTATTTCCCATAGCAGCCTGCAACCTGGCGGCGGCGCGCCGGTAGCGCCTTCCGCGCTGAGCGCCGGTACTCGCACCTCCCTGCGCGATGAAAACGGCCATGCTATTCGCGCCGACACCTCGATGCCGCGTGCCCTGGAAACCGAAGAGATCCCGGGGATCGTCGACGATTTCCGTCAGGCGGTCGGCAATGCCCGTGACGCTGGCTTCGATCTGGTTGAGTTGCACTCGGCCCACGGCTATCTGCTGCACCAGTTCCTCTCGCCGTCGGCGAACCAGCGTACCGATCAGTACGGCGGCAGCGTGGAGAACCGTGCCCGTCTGGTACTGGAAGTGGTCGACGCAGTGAGCAAAGAGTGGAGCGCTGACCGGATCGGCATCCGCGTGTCGCCGATTGGCAGCTTCCAGAATGTGGATAATGGCCCGAACGAAGAAGAAGACGCGCTGTATCTGATTAGCGAACTGGCGAAACGCGGTATCGCCTATCTGCACATGTCCGAGCCGGACTGGGCGGGCGGCAAGCCGTACAGCGAAGCCTTCCGTCAGAAAGTTCGCGACCGCTTCCCGGGCGTGATCATTGGCGCTGGCGCCTACACGGTAGAAAAAGCTAACGATCTTATCAATAAAGGGCTCATTGATGCTGTGGCCTTTGGCCGCGATTACATCGCCAACCCGGATCTGGTGGCCCGTCTGCAGAAAAAAGCGGCGCTCAACCCCCAGCGCCCGGAAACTTTCTATGGCGGCGGCGCGGAAGGCTACACCGACTACCCTACGCTGTAATCCCTCCATTGATAGCGGCGACGTATCGCCGCTATACTCAAGGTTCTGATCTATCAAATAAACTGCATAGGGGACATTATGCGCTTACTCCATACCATGCTGCGCGTTGGCGACCTGCAACGTTCTATCGACTTCTACACCAACGTGTTGGGCATGAAGCTGCTGCGCACCAGCGAAAACCCGGAGTACAAGTACTCCCTCGCCTTTGTCGGCTACGGCGAAGAGAGCGAAACCGCGGTGATCGAACTGACCTACAACTGGGGCGTGGACAGCTATGAGCTGGGCACCGCCTACGGCCATATCGCGCTGAGCGTCGACAACGCCGCCGAAGCCTGCGAACGGATCCGCCAGAACGGGGGCAACGTCACCCGTGAAGCCGGCCCGGTAAAAGGCGGCACCACCGTCATCGCCTTCGTGGAAGATCCGGACGGTTACAAAATCGAGCTCATTGAAGAGAAAGATGCCGGCAAAGGTCTGGGCAACTAACGCTTCCCGAGCCAGGCCTCTTTAATGCCATGGCTCGCCCGGGCGCTGCGGCGCCCGTTGTTTTCACCCCTGCCTGCTGCAAGCCGCGGCAAAATTTGCCATAATGCGCGCTACTTTTTTCCAGCTAAGAGAATCTGATGTCCGAGAATGCTCAACTGAATGGTCTGTGCGACCGTTTCCGCGGTTTTTATCCGGTGGTGATTGATGTTGAAACCGCAGGATTTAATGCCAAAACCGACGCCCTGCTGGAGATCGCCGCCATTACGTTGAAGATGGATGAGCAAGGCTGGCTGATGCCCGATGAAACGCTGCATTTCCATGTTGAACCTTTCGAGGGCGCCAATCTGCAGCCCGAAGCGCTGGCCTTTAACGGAATTAACCCGCACGACCCGGAGCGCGGCGCCGTCAGCGAATACGATGCCCTGCATGCCATCTTCAAAATGGTACGCAAAGGGATGAAAGAGAGCGACTGCAGCCGGGCGATCATGGTGGCGCACAATGCGACCTTTGACCACAGCTTCACCATGACCGCCGCCGAACGCGCGGGGCTTAAACGCAATCCGTTCCATCCGTTTGTTACCTTCGACACCGCCGCGCTGAGCGGGCTGGCGCTGGGCCAGACGGTGCTGTCGAAAGCCTGTATCGCCGCGGGTATGGCGTTCGATGGCGCGCAGGCCCACTCCGCCCTGTACGATACCGAGCAGACGGCGCAGCTGTTTTGTGAGATTGTGAACCGCTGGAAGCGTCTGGGCGGCTGGCCGCTGCCCGTGGCCACCCCGGAGTGATAAAAAAAGCGACTTCCAGGAAGTCGCTTTTTTACGGATGGCGGGAATTAATCCGCTTTCGGCTCGTCGGTGTGGTACTTCGCCGCCGTCTCTTTGATCAGCTGCTGCAGTTCACCGCGCTGGTACATTTCGATGACGATATCGCAGCCGCCCACCAGTTCACCGTCTACCCACAGCTGCGGGAAAGTCGGCCAGTTGGCGTATTTAGGCAGCTCGGCGCGGATATCCGGGTTCTGCAGGATATCAACGTAAGCAAAACGTTCGCCACAGGCGGACAGCGCCTGAACGGCCTGGGCAGAGAAACCGCAGCTTGGCAGCTTCGGCGACCCTTTCATGTACAACAGGATCGGGTTTTCAGCGATTTGGCGTTGGATCTTTTCTAAAGTCGAGCTCATTGTCGTGCTTCCTTAAACTTCTTTCTACGGCAGTAACTTGTCATTGTAGCGTCCTGTAGGCAGGACGGATAATAACATTTTTTTCACTATTCATATTTTATCTTCTGTTGCGCGAAGTTGCCTTAAAAATATCATTTTGCCGTCGCAGGCGGGCGCTCATTGCGCATTTTCTGTGCGAGACGGTCAATGTCTGACGCGTTTTCTTGCAATCGTTAACCAATCGACATTTTTGATACAAAAGAATATTAACTTTCCGGGTTTTTATGCTTTAGAATCATTCCGGTTTGTCATTCATCGTCAGGCATTTGTACATGTCTGTAATTAATCAGGGGATTGCTCAGTGGCGCGGCTAAACAAAATCGCGATATCGCTCTGTGCATTACTGTTCACATCTATCTCATTCACGCCACTGGCTCAGGCGTCAGGGCATACGCACGCCTCCGCTTCGCCAAAGGCGTTGCCCGCGAAAAGTGGCTCAGAGCGCAAGAAAAAAGCTACCAGTCAAAAAAGTAAAACCACCGCTAAAACCACCAGTAAAAAGTCCTCGAGCACCCGGCTCCCTTCCCGCACTACCGCAGCAAGCCAAACCGCACTTCATCGTCAGGCCGCCGGCGCGACGAAAAAATGCGTGCTGCGTAAAGGTTATAAAAAGCAGTGCGCGAAAACGGTCGCCGCCAGCGCCGAGCCGACCCTGGCGCTGAACAGCGTCAAAAGCAAATGCGTGGTGCGTAAGGGCTATAAAAAACGCTGTAAACCTGAGGCCAGCGATGCGAATTTAACGATCGCCGACGCCCATAAAGTCCGGGTGCAGAAAGCGCAAAGTACCGCCATGAACAAATTGATGGGCCAGTTGGGTAAACCCTATCGCTGGGGCGGCACCTCGCCACGTACCGGCTTTGACTGCAGCGGACTGGTTTATTACGCCTATAAGGACCTGGTCAAAATTCACATCCCGCGTACGGCTAATGAAATGTACCACCTGCGCGATGCGCGTCCGGTGGATCGTGATGAACTGCAGAGCGGCGATTTGGTCTTCTTCCGCACCCGCGGACGCGGTACTGCCGACCACGTTGGCGTCTACGTCGGCAACGGGAAATTTATTCAGTCACCACGCACAGGTCGTGATATACAAATCACCTCCCTGAGCGAGGATTACTGGGTTCGCCATTATGTTGGCGCTCGTCGCGTCATGACGCCGAAAACCATTCGCTGATCCTGGTCTGCCGCTACGGCGGCAGACCGCCTCACCTGCGCGTCTTTCCCTTCTACCGTCAAAGGATACTGCATATTCATCTCTTTGCCCGGCGCTTCCCGACGATAGCGGGTGGGCGACATGCCAAAGTGACGGTGAAAGGTCCGGCAGAAAGCGGCCTGTCCGTCGTATCCCAGGCACTGAGAAATACTCTGCATCGACGCTTGCGTCTGCGTTAAATAGATTGTCGCAATGGTCATTTTTCGCCGACTGACGTAGTTCGCCAGCGTGCAGCCGGTCACCATGGCGAACTGCCGCTGGAAATACCAGTGCGAATAACCGGACTTTTTCGCAATCGTGCTGACCGGCAGGGTGTCTAAAATATGGGCTTCGATCCAGTCAACGATCCCCTGTACAACCGGGATCATCTTCGGGCTCACCACCTCACCTGTTTTTGCCATCGTAGCCATCCTGTGGGAAATTCATCTCGGCGGTCATATTTGTCATACAAATAGCAAAATAGACAATGAATTATTGGCATAGCGGCGATTGCCTGGGCGCATATTTTAATTAAACCATTAATTTTAAAGACATATCACTCTCAACCATGATGCGCGGCTGCGATCGTCAGAGAAAAACAGAAGACGTTAAACCTTCCCTGCGAGAGTCGGAAAAGCGCAGACGGCGTCTCCTTATACATTTTTGCAACATCTGCGAGCGGTTTGACGCCTCGCCCCGTAGAAAACGGTTAAGCCTTCATCAGTTGCGCCTGCGGCAATAGCCTTTATCGTTGTAAGGCTTTTCACTGCTTGCGGCAAATGTTAACATTCTCAATACAATAACAGCCCGTGACGCGACAGCGTCGGGTGGCCAGAACACGATTCAGGCGAAAGCCTCATCTTGTCAATGTGAGCTAAAACAAAAAGTTATAAGGAGAGTAGCAATGTCGTTTGAATTACCTGCATTACCATATGCAAAAGACGCCCTAGCGCCGCACATTTCCGCAGAAACCCTGGAATATCACTACGGTAAACACCACCAGGCGTATGTCACTAACCTCAACAACCTGATCAAAGGCACTGCGTTCGAAGGCAAATCTCTCGAAGAGATCGTCCGCACTTCTGAAGGCGGCGTATTCAACAACGCAGCCCAGGTCTGGAACCACACCTTCTACTGGAACTGCCTGGCGCCGAACGCCGGCGGCGAACCGGAAGGCGAGTTAGCGGCCGCGATTGCCAAATCCTTCGGCAGCTTTGCGGATTTTAAAGCCAAATTTACCGATGCCGCAGCGAAAAACTTCGGCGCGGGCTGGACCTGGCTGGTCAAAAATGCCGACGGCAGCCTGGCTATCGTCTCCACCAGCAACGCCGGTACCCCGCTGACCACCGACGCGAAGCCGCTGCTGACCGTTGACGTCTGGGAACACGCCTACTACATCGACTACCGCAATGCCCGTCCAAGCTACCTGGACCATTTCTGGGCGCTGGTTAACTGGAAGTTTGTTGCGGCCAACCTGGCGGCATAAACGACAAACCGCAGCAGGGTCTCCCCGGCTGCGGTTTTTTTTAGCCCTTCCCTACACTCGCGTTACTGGCGGGCAAAGGCCTCTTCCGGCTGCGCTCGTCCGCTGAACCAGACCAGCAGCAGCGCCAGACCGGCGATAATCGCCCCCATCACCGGCACAAACGCATAGCCCAGTCCGCCAGAGATCACCGCCCCACCGGCGGCGGCGCCCAGCGCGTTGCCGAGGTTGAACGCGCCGATATTCACCGAAGAAGAGAGCCCCGGCGCTTCATGCGCCACGCGCATGACCCGCATCTGCAGCGGCGGAACCACCGCAAAGGTTGCTGCGCCCCAGACAATCATGCTGATGGCCGCTCCGGCCTGGGATTGCGCCAGCAGCGGGATCGCCAGCATGATCGCCATCAGCAGCAGCAGAAAGCCTTTCAGCGTGCCAGAGACCGACCGGTCGGCGAATTTGCCGCCCAGATAGTTGCCCAGCGAAAAACCAACGCCAATCAGCACCAGCATCGCGGTAATAAACAGCGATGAAGCGTGGGTCAGCGTATTGAGCACTGGCGAGATATAGGTATACAGCGTAAACATTGCCCCGGCACCGAGCACGGTAGTCAGCAAGGCGGAGAGTACCTGCGGGCGTAGCAGGACTGAAAGCTCTTTTTTGACATCCGGGCGCTCACCGGCGCTGCCCTTCGGCAGAGAGAACCACAGACTGACCATCGCCAGCAGGCCTAACCCCGCGGTGGCCAGGAAGGACATCCGCCAGCCGATGGTTTCGCCAAGCCAGGTGGCCGCCGGTACACCGCCGATGTTGGCGATGGTGAGCCCCATAAACATCGTGGCTACCGCGCTGGCCTGCTTATGCTTTGGCACGACGCTGGCTGCGACCACTGACCCCAGGCCAAAGAAAGCACCGTGGTTGAGGCTGGTAATAATGCGCGACAGCAGCAAGGTGGTGTAATCCGGCGCAATGGATGACAACAGGTTGCCGACGGTGAAGATCCCCATCAGAAAAATCAGCGCATTGCGCCGCGCGCGATGTGACAACAGCAGGGTCATCAACGGCGCGCCGACCATGACGCCGATGGCATACGCACTGATCAGCATTCCCGCTACCGGTATCGAGACGTCCACACCTTTCGCAATCACCGGCAGCAATCCCATTGGGGAGAACTCGGTGGTACCGATGCCAAAGGCGCCGATCGCCAGCGCAAGTAAAGGAAAGTTGATTTTCATTCAATGACTCCATCAGACCGTCAGAGAGGACGGCGTAACATCAGAAGCCAAAAGCATGACATCAATCACAAAAAAACAAAAGTGAACGAAATGACAAAAGATTTTTGCAGAATTGATAATAATGGCGGGATACGGGGAGGAGGCCGCGCTCCTCCCTCACTGGAACATTAGTGCAGTATGGCGGTCAGGCTGAAAGCAACGATCACGCCGAGGGCAATAACCGTGGTGATCAGCGAAAACTTTAAATTGGTATCCATCATTTTTCCCTCTTGTTATCCCCACACCAAAAGTGAGCTTGCTCATTTTTGCACAAAAAATCGCAAAAATCTTCCGGGATTTAGGGCGATGCACATTTTTGCTCTTCCACTTTGCCCCAAGATCGGACAAAATCCCACGCTAATTTAAAAGCGTATCGGCCATTGACCCCTTCCTGTCGTTCTGTGTCGTTTTCCCGACGTGATGCAATTTTGAAAATTGTATTCAGGGTGTGTGTAGGCAAACGTTTACGTATCGATGATCAGGCGATCAGGTCAAGGCATGGAGTGAGATGTAATGGCAACTATTAAAGATGTAGCGAAGCGCGCAAACGTTTCCACTACAACTGTATCACATGTAATTAACAAAACCCGTTTCGTTGCCGAAGAGACGCGCAATGCGGTGTGGGCGGCGATCAAAGAGCTGCACTACTCGCCGAGCGCCGTGGCCCGCAGCCTGAAAGTCAATCATACAAAATCGATTGGTCTGCTGGCGACCAGTAGCGAAGCCGCCTATTTTGCTGAAATTATTGAGTCTGTTGAAAAGAGCTGCTTCCAGAAGGGCTACACCCTGATCCTCGGCAACGCATGGAACGATCCGGAAAAACAGCGCGCCTATTTGTCGATGATGGCGCAGAAGCGTGTCGACGGCCTGCTGGTGATGTGTTCCGAATATCCGGATTCGGTATTGAGCATGCTGGAAGAGTATCGCCATATCCCGATGGTGGTGATGGACTGGGGCGAAGCAAAAGCCGACTTCACCGATGCGGTGATCGATAACGCCTTCCAGGGCGGCTATATCGCCGGACGCTACCTGATTGAACGTGGCCATCGTGAAATCGGCGTGATCCCGGGTCCGCTGGAGCGCAACACCGGCGCAGGCCGCCTGGCCGGCTTTATGCAGGCGATGAAAGAGGCGCATATCAGCGTGCCGGAAAACTGGATTGTGCAGGGCGACTTCGAGCCGGAGTCCGGCTACCGCGCTATGCAGCAGATCTTAAGCCAGCAGCACCGTCCGACGGCGGTGTTCTGCGGCGGCGATATCATGGCGATGGGCGCTATCTGCGCGGCGGATGAAATGGGGCTGCGGGTGCCGCAGGACATTTCGCTGATCGGTTATGATAATGTGCGTAACGCCCGCTATTTCAGCCCGGCTTTAACCACTATTCATCAGCCGAAAGATTCCCTGGGCGAAGCCGCATTTAACATGCTGTTGGATCGTATCGTTAATAAGCGTGAAGAGTCGCAGTCTATCGAAGTTCATCCTCGTCTGGTCGAACGCCGCTCCGTGGCGGATGGCCCGTTTGTCGATTATCGTCGGTAAGGCATCTGGCGGGCGCGGATCACTCCGGCGCCCGCAGCCATTCCCGATTCAGCGTGTCGCTGTCCCCAAGATAGTCGAGCATCCAGTTCAGCGCCGGTGAGGCATCACTCTGCTGCCAGGTCAGACAGCAGGCGGCATCCGGGAACGGATTCTCCAGCGCCAGCGCGGTCCACACGCCGCGATCTACCCATGGTCGGGCGAAATGGCTCGGCACCATGCCGACGCAGAGGCCCGCCGACAGACAGGTGGCCGACGATTCCCAGTCGGGGACCACCACCCTCTTCTGGTTATCCAGCAGCCAGGTTGTTCGTTTGGGCAGTGAACGTGACGTATCCTCCCGCACCAGCGACGGCCAGTTACGCAGGACATCATCGCTCAGGGGTCCCTCCATCTTCGCCAGCGGGTGATCGCTCGCCACCACGCAGTCCCAGCTCAGCATCCCCATATCGCGAAACGCATAGCGGCCCCCGACCGGAATAGATCGCGTTGCGCCAATCGCCAGTTCTACACGGCCGTCGGCCAGCGCATCCCATACGCCGTTGAACACTTCCTGAAAGACGATCAGCTCGACGTCGGGAAAGTGGCGATAGAAATCGACGATCATCTGGCGCATCCGCGCCGGTTTCACAATATCATCCACCGCGATCGACAGCTGCCCACGCCAGCCGTTGGCGATTTGCTGGCACTGCTGGCGGGTGATCTGCATTTTTTTGATAACAGAGCGCCCTTCCTGTAAGAACCAGACCCCTGCGGGCGTCAGCTCCACATCACGATGGCGGCGCTCAAACAAGGGAACCGCCAGCCACTCTTCAAGCTGACGCACGGTATAGCTGATGGCGGAGGGCACCCGGTGCAGCTCCTGCGCGGCTGCGCTGAAGCTGCCGTTGCGGGCCACGGCATCAACCACTTCCAGAGAGTATTCAGACCACATTTTCTGCCTGCAAAATTTTTGAATGCATGTGACAAATATTAGCGTTTCACAAGCCACAATGCACTCCCTACACTCTGCGGCATCGTACCTGTACTCCAAAAATGAGAACGTTATGTCACAACCTGGGAAAGGATTTTTAGTCTGGCTGGCCGGCCTGAGCGTGCTGGGCTTTCTGGCCACCGATATGTACCTGCCGGCGTTTGCCGCCATGCAGCAGGATCTCAATACCTCCGCTGCCTCCATCAGCGCCAGCCTGAGCCTGTTCCTCGCCGGCTTCGCGCTGGGGCAGCTGTTCTGGGGGCCGCTGTCGGACCGCTATGGGCGCAAACCGGTGCTGTTGAGCGGCCTGGCAATTTTCGCGGCCGGCTGTCTGGGGATGCTGTGGGTGCACAACGCTACCCTGATGCTGGCGCTGCGCTTTTTGCAGGCGATTGGCGTCTGTGCCGCGGCCGTTACCTGGCAGGCGATGGTCACCGATTACTATCCTGCCCAGCGCACGAACCGCATCTTCGCCACCATTATGCCGCTGGTAGGTCTGTCGCCAGCGCTGGCCCCGCTGCTGGGTAGCTGGCTACTGGTGCACTTCGAGTGGCAAGCCATCTTCGCCACCCTGTTTGCCATCACTCTGCTGCTGATGCTGCCTGCCCTGCGCCTGAAGGCAGCCGCAAAGTCGGTAGCAGTGACGCAGCAGAAGATCACCTTTCTCGCGCTGCTGCGCTCCCGGGAATACAGCGGCAACGTCCTGATCTACGCCGCCTGCTCCGCCAGCTTCTTCGCCTGGCTTACCGGTTCACCTTTTATCCTGCACGAAATGGGCTATGGCCCAACCGCTATCGGCCTGAGCTATATCCCACAGACCATCGCCTTTCTGGTGGGCGGCTATGGTTGTCGCGCGCTGCTGCAAAAATGGTCAGGACAACAGATGCTGCCGTGGCTGCTGGTGGTCTTCGCCGTCAGCGTTGCCGCCACCTGGCTGGTCGGCCTGCAAACGCATGCCTCGCTGGTGGCGTTAATGATCCCGTTCTGCATGATGGCGGTGGTCAACGGCGGGATCTATCCCATTGTGGTCGCCCAGGCGCTGAAGCCCTTCCCGCAGGCAACGGGCCGCGCGGCGGCGCTGCAGAATACGCTGCAGCTGGGATTGTGCTTCCTGACCAGTTTGCTGGTATCGGCGCTGATCGCCACGCCGCTGCTGACCACCACCAGCGTGATGCTGGTCTCGATTGGCTTAGCCGGAATCGGCTATCGCCTGCAGCAAACGCCGGAGCTGACCCCCCACTCTTCCCACGCGTAACGCCCATCGCCGTTGCCCGGACCAGTCGTTAGCATGCTAAGAAAATTTTATTGAAAGCCAGTACTTAGCGTCCTATACTGGATCCGGGTTCACATAAATAGAAAATAGTTAAATATTAACGGATGCAGGATGCCTCCGTTTCACCATGGAAGGCCTTTCGGCAAGGGTTATCTCCCTTCCTCTGTTCTACGTCGGATAGCGACTTCACGGATTATCCGTGAGATTTCTCACAAAGCCAAAAAAGCGTCTACGCTGTTTTAAGGTTCTGATCACTTGGGCGTGATGGAGAAGCTATGAGTTCATCGTGTATAGAAGAAGTAAGTGTACCAAATGATGACTGGTACCGGATTGCAGCTGAATTATTGGGCCGTGCGGGAATAGAAATCAATGGCTCCGCGCCGTCAGACCTGCGAATTAAAAACCCTCTTTTCTTTAAACGTGTCCTGCAGGAGGGGTCGCTGGGGTTAGGCGAAAGCTATATGGACGGCTGGTGGGACTGCGAGCGTCTGGATATATTCTTCCACAAAGTGCTTCGCGCCGGACTGGAAAAACAGCTCCCTCACCATTTCAAAGATACACTCCGCATCGCAGGCGCTCGCCTGTTCAATCTGCAAAGTAAAAAACGCGCCTGGATTGTTGGCAAAGAGCATTACGATCTCGGCAACGATCTCTTCAGCCGAATGCTTGACCCCTACATGCAGTATTCCTGCGGATACTGGAAAGAGGCGCAAACCCTCGAAGCGGCGCAGCAGGCTAAACTGGACCTCATCTGTCGTAAGCTGGAGCTTGAGCCGGGGATGCGGGTACTGGATATCGGCTGTGGATGGGGCGGGCTCGCCGAGTATATGGCGCGAAATTACCAGGTCAGCGTTGTCGGCGTGACCATCTCCGCCGAGCAGCAAAAGATGGCCCAGGCGCGCTGCGCTGATCTTGACGTGGAGATTCGGCTCCAGGACTATCGCGATCTGCACGACAGCTTTGACCGTATCGTGTCCGTCGGTATGTTCGAGCACGTGGGACCGAAAAATTACGCCACCTACTTTGAGGTCGCGGATCGTAATTTGAAACCCAACGGCCGTTTCTTACTGCACACCATCGGTTCCAAAGTCACCGACCATAACGTCGACCCGTGGATCGATAAATATATCTTCCCCAACGGCTGTCTGCCGTCGGTTCGGCAGATCGCCGATGCCAGCGAGAAGCACTTTGTGATGGAAGACTGGCATAACTTCGGCGCCGATTATGACACCACCCTGATGGCCTGGTATGAGCGTTTTCTCGCCAGCTGGCCGGAAATTGCCGATAACTATTCTGAACGTTTCAAACGGATGTTCAGCTATTATCTGAACGCCTGCGCCGGCGCCTTCCGCGCCCGTGACATTCAGCTCTGGCAGGTAGTGTTCTCGCGCGGTATTGAACATGGGCTACGCATCGCCCGCTAACAAAATCTCCCCCGCTCACCGGCGGGGGATTTTTTTCAGGCTTCATTCACCTTAGACGCAACGTCTTTCGCGGCCAGCACGCGTTCAACCGTATCGACAACCGCCTGAGTTTGCGGGTCAATCTCAATATTGACGCGGTCGCCCAGCTTTTTCGCGCCCAGCGTGGTCCGCTGCAGCGTTTCCGGGATAAGATGCACGCAGAAGCGGGTTGCCGTCACCTCGCCCACCGTCAGGCTAATGCCATCAATACCGATGAATCCTTTATAAAGGATATATTTCATCAGCGTCGGATCCTGCACTTTAAACCAGATCTGACGGTTATTTTCGGAAGTGAGGATCTTCACGATTTCCGCGGTGGTCATAATATGGCCGGACATCAGATGCCCGCCGATTTCATCACTGAATTTCGCCGCCCGCTCGACGTTCACTTCATCCCCAATCTGAATATCGCCGAGGTTGGTAATCCGCAGCGTCTCTTTCATCAAATCGAAGCTGATGTGCGCGCCGTTTATTTCGGTCACCGTCAGGCAACAGCCGTTATTGGCTACCGAGGCGCCGGTTTCCAGCCCCTCCAGCATATGCGCCGGTAGCTCCACCACATGGGTGCGAAAATTAGGTTTATCATCAATGGAGACCACTTTCGCGGTTCCCTGAACAATACCAGTAAACATGTTAGGCTCCTGTTGAAAATCATGACGGTATCATTACCGTTTTCGCTATCGGGAACAATAACAGGAGGGCAAAGCGGTTGCCAGCGCGCTTCGTGCCTCGACTCTTTTTTCACTGGCTTAATGGCTAATCCTCGCTACAATAGACTGGAAATTCCTCATTTTTATCCCCTTGCTGCCAGTTACGGCGGCTTTTTTAGTCTCAAAATAACAACAAAATAAAGGTGTTCACGTGCAGAAGTATTTCGTTGAAGCGCGTCAGTTATTAGCTCTGGCTATACCCGTCATCCTTGCGCAGGTGGCGCAGACAGCGATGGGTTTTGTCGATACCGTGATGGCGGGTGGCTACAGCGCCACGGATATGGCCGCCGTGGCCATCGGGACCTCCATCTGGCTGCCGGCGATCCTCTTTGGCCACGGGCTGCTGCTGGCGCTGACCCCGGTGGTGGCGCAGCTTAACGGCTCCGGACGGCGGGATCGCATCGCACAGCAGGTGCGTCAGGGCTTCTGGCTGGCCGGCTTTGTCTCGGTGCTGATTATGGTCGTGCTATGGAACGCCGGCTATATCATCAGCTCCATGCATAATATCGACCCGCTGTTGGCTGAGAAGGCGGTTGGCTATCTGCGCGCGCTGCTGTGGGGCGCGCCGGGCTATCTGTTCTTCCAGGTTGCCCGTAATCAGTGTGAAGGGCTGGCGAAAACCAAACCCGGGATGGTCATGGGCTTTATCGGCTTACTGGTCAACATTCCGGTGAACTATATATTTATCTATGGTCATTTCGGCATGCCCGAGCTGGGCGGTGTCGGCTGTGGCGTAGCGACTGCTTCGGTTTACTGGGTGATGTTCGCCAGCATGCTGTGGTGGGTGCGTCGGGCGCGTTCGATGCGGGATATCCGCTGCGCCGAGCGCTTCAGCCGCCCCGATGTCGCCGTCCTGTTACGGCTGGTGCAGCTGGGGCTGCCCATTGCTCTGGCGCTGTTCTTTGAAGTCACGCTGTTTGCCGTCGTCGCGCTGCTGGTCTCCCCGCTGGGGATCATTGACGTCGCCGGTCACCAGATCGCGCTTAACTTCAGCTCATTGATGTTCGTTCTGCCGCTATCGCTGGCGGCGGCGGTCACCATTCGCGTCGGCTTCCGTCTCGGACAAGGTTCAACGATCGATGCCCAGGTTTCGGCCCGCACCGGCGTAGGCGTGGGCGTCTGTCTGGCGGTATTTACCGCTATCTTTACCGTGCTGATGCGTGAACAGATTGCCCTGCTGTATAACGATAATCCCGAGGTGGTGCTGCTGGCCTCGCACCTGATGCTGCTGGCGGCTATCTATCAGATCTCCGACTCCATCCAGGTGATCGGCAGCGGCATTCTGCGCGGCTATAAAGATACCCGGTCTATCTTTTTTATTACCTTTACCGCGTACTGGGTGCTGGGTTTGCCGAGCGGCTATCTGCTGGCGTTGACCGATATGGTTGTGCCACGCATGGGGCCCGCCGGTTTCTGGTGTGGATTTATCATCGGCCTGACCTCCGCCGCCATCATGATGATGCTGCGGATGCGTTTTCTACAGCGCCAGCCCTCCAGCATCATCTTACAGCGCGCCGCGCGCTAGTCCCTGCAAAGCCCGCCCCTCCGGCGGGCTTTTTCGTTCTCCGGCATTGCGACCACGTTGTACATTCCGTTACTCCCCGACACCAAAGACTCACTGATGGCACTCCCCGAGACGCATATAGTGTGGTCAACAGCCCCGCAGTGGGGTTACTCAAGAAACCAATTCGAGGATTTCAGAATGAAAAAAGTATTAGCTCTGGTTGTTGCCGCTGCTATGGGTCTGTCATCAGTTGCTTTCGCTGCCGAAGCCGCAAGCACCACCCCGGCCGCAGCTGCCAGCCATACCACCGTTCACCATAAGAAACATCACAAAGCGGCCGCGAAACCGGCAGCCGAGCAGAAAGCGCAGGCGGCGAAGAAACACCACAAAGCCGCTGCAAAACCGGCTGCTGAGCAAAAAGCGCAGGCGGCGAAGAAACACCATAAAGCCACTGCGAAACCGGCAGTCGCGCAGAAAGCCCAGGCGGCGAAGAAACACCATAAAGCCGCTGCGAAACCGGCAGTCGCGCAGAAAGCGCAGGCGGCGAAAAAACACCACAAAGCTGCTGCGAAACCGGCAGTCGCGCAGAAAGCGCAGGCTGCAAAGAAACATCATAAAGCGGCACACCACGCAGCTAAACCGGCGGTTAAACCGGCGGCATAATGGTCAGGGCGTTAAGGTGATAAACCGGCGCTGAACAGCGCCGGTTTTTTTTCAGGAGGACATCATGCTGCAACGCTATCGCTTCGAATTGCTGCTGTTACTGCTCATCGTCTGCGCGCTGTTTACCCTGCGCTTGATGTTTAAATAGCGGGCTGCTGAACCCATTTACGGGCCGGCGGCGTATAGTCGCGAAAACCGGCGATAATCTCGTCTGCCGAGGTAGCAAACGGCAGCATCTCCGCGTAGCGCGGGTGCATAAATCCTTCCCGTACCATGTTGTCGACCATCGCCTGAAGCGGATCGTAATAACCCTTGATATTCAGGAACGCGCACGGTTTCTCATGGATCCCCAGTTGCGCCCAGGTCCACTGTTCGAAAATCTCTTCGAGCGTCCCCGCCCCGCCCGGCAGGGCAATAAAGCCATCCGCCAGCGCCGCCATTTTGGTTTTCCGCTCGTGCATATCCTCGACCACATGCAGCTCCGTCAAGCCGCGGTGGGCAATTTCCCGCTCCACCAGGCCGCGCGGCATCACGCCGATCACCACGCCACCGGCCTCCAGCGCCGCATCGGCGACCGCCCCCATCAGACCGACTTTGCCGCCGCCATAGACAAGCGCCAGCCCCTGCTGCGCCAGCGTACGTCCGACCAGACGGGCGGTGTCGAGATACAGCGGATGTTCGCCAGCTGAAGAACCGCAAAAAATACCAATCGATTTCATCTTCGTTATGACTCCTTCTCTTCTGGTGGCCGATAATTTAACACAACGGCAACCGTACCGCGCAGAGTTAGACGGGCAGAAAAAAGCGAGTCATGACGCTCGCTGGCGAAGAAATATCCTTGTGGTTCAGTAAAATATATCCGGAATGGGTAAAAGTTCCGCAATCGCATGCAATGTGCAAGAAAAGTGACGTTTACCTCTTGCCACATCCTCTCCCTGCCGCTAATATGCGTCCCCGTTGTCACCACAACATTGCGTTCGTAGCTCAGTTGGTTAGAGCACCACCTTGACATG
>NZ_KV793001.1:17747-104829 GCF_001808325.1 Klebsiella sp. HMSC16C06 | reverse complement strand
TTGACATGGTGGGGGTCGTTGGTTCGAGTCCAATCGAACGCACCATAATGCGTTTATAGCTCAGTTGGTTAGAGCACCACCTTGACATGGTGGGGGTCGATGGTTCGAGTCCATTCAGACGCACCAATCAGTTATCCTTCTGTAATTTCTGTGTTTTATCACCTGCCCCCCGATGGTATTGCTGACTTAAAATGTTGTGTATTGGCAAAGATTTTTCCTTGCATATTCCACACTCGTGCAGGGGAAGCCAACCCTTTTAAGTACATTTTTGAGCACATCGAAATGGCGCTTTAAGCCACAAACGGTGGGGAATGTGTCATTGCAACAAGGCATTTTTTCCCGGCGGAAAACATTTCAGGCTTTAAAACTCCGGGCACTGACGTGACAGAATACTGCAGACAAAACAAAGGTGACGACTATGCCATTAACCGACACGGCCATTCGTAATGGCGGCTACTCCCCCAAATGACTCGCTGACCGATATGGATGGCCACTCCCTGTCTGTCAGCAAATCAGGAAGCAAAAATGGCAATTTCACTACTATCATAACGGAAAACAATGCAGCATAAGTTTCGGCTTCTAACCTGAAATTTCACTCAGTGTGGCCCGAATTTTACGTCATGAAGCCCGTTCACAAATTGCACAGGGTTTCGTTCCTCAGATTCAGACAAAATTAACGCTGGCAAAACGACACTTCAAGTATTTGAAAGGGCACCCATCACACTCATATTTTTACTCCACAGTCATGAGCATCAAAAATCGATCAACAGACCACGCCGTTTAATTTTTAATGATAATCATTCCATTCATCATAAATATATGCATATGAAAATCGATATATCAGATACCCCACCAGGAATTCCACAACTGAAAGTAAATCCCAGAGAAATTTATATTCATTTACTGAGAAAAAAAAAGACCAGCCAGCCAGCGCGATACCTGAAGTACCTAATCCCATACCTGCTCCCCTGATAACACGGGAAAGTATGATGAGTAATGTTCGTTTTATCTTCATAATCCACCAAAGAAATATTCCGTACTGAAAACTATTCCCTGGCGTAAAAAAGCGAGCGCGCGGTACAGCAGGGATGAAACCCTGCCATAGTAGAATAAAGAAAGTCCAGCCCCGACCGGGCCAGACTAACTTTTTAAGATTAACGCCCGAATTACATTGAGAATTTACATATAAAAGACCTGAGCCATTGATGATGTCATAATATGGCGGGCGGTTCGCACATATCCAGAATAAGCGGCGAAAACGCACCATGAAATACATTGCTTTTCTGATTTACATCAGTAAGCGCCGCCTGACCGTTATGTCGTATAACCCGCTAATATTATCCAGACGATACTGACAGGGATAATATTCCCCGGCCATAAAGCGCAGCGGCAGCTTGCGCACCTACCGTCTGACAGACAAGACCCGCATATTGTCTTCAGACACGGCGAAGACTGGCCTGCGCCATCGCCAGGGCATCTTCCCCTGCCGGCAGCCGCGAAGGGGCATCAGGATCGTGCACCATTCGCCAGACGGCCTGAGCGACATCCGTCGTCTGCGTCACGCTGGCGTTATCCTGCATGCTGTCGAAGATCTGCTGGCCGAGCGCCGCATAGCTCTCCGGGAGCTGGCCCATCGTTCGACGAGCGTTTTCCCCGAAGCGGGTCTGGGGAGCGCGTCCCGGCAGGATCAACCCGACGCGAATATTAAAAGCACGAAGCTCCAGCGCCAGCGACTCCGTGAAGGCATTCACCGCCGCCTTACTCGCGGTGTATACCGCCAGCAGGGGCATCGGTTGCAGGGTGACCGCCGAGGTAATATTAACGATCGTCCCGCTTCGGCGCGCTCTGAACCGGGGGATCACCGCCTGGGTCATGGCAATCGTTCCCAGGGTATTGGTGGCAAACAGGTCTGCTATCGCCTCGCGCGACGCGCCCTCCAGGGCATTAAGCATCCCCACCCCGGCGTTGTTAACCAGCACATCAATCTCTCCGGCTTCGGCAATGGCCTCTGCGATACTCTGCGCCGAAGTGACGTCAAGACGCACCAGCCGCAGACGGTCGCTGGCGGGCAACACACCTTCCTGCGGAGCGCGCATCGTGGCAATAACCTTCCAGCCTTGCTCGAGAAAATAACGCGCCGTCTCCAGGCCAAAACCCGATGAACAGCCGGTGATCATTATCGTTTGCATATCTCTGTCTCCGAATGGCTTCTTCCTTTTGATCATAGACAGGCCGTGTCGGACGATATAGGGTCAATAATCCATCATTCTTTAGCAGGAGTCCGGAAATGAGCGATCCGTTGGCGGAGGTTATTGCCATGCTAAATCTCAGAGCGGTGCTGACCAAAACCGTTGAGGGGGCGGGAGACTGGCGAGTGATACGCTCGGACCAGGGGTTGTCATTTTATGGCGTCGTGCTGGAAGGCGGCTGTCGGCTGGAAATAGACCAGCATGAGCCGCAGATCCTGCGCGCCGGGGATTTTATTCTGATCCCGGCGGCGTACCGCTTCGCGCTAACCAGCCTGACCCCGCCCCCTTCACCGGCGCTGGAGACCATCCCGGTGCAACTGGCGGAGGGACACTTTCGGCTTGGAGCCCTCGACAAGCCTGCGCAGATGCAGGCGCTGATTGGCCACTGCGCTTCCGGTTCAACGAACGCCAGCCTGCTGGCCTCGCTGTTGCCAGCCTTTGTGGTGGTCCGCAATCAACCGCGGCTGGCCACCTTTGTCGGGCTGCTGAAAGAGGAAGCGAAGGCGGATCGCGCGGGCAAAT
Source organism: Klebsiella sp. HMSC16C06 (assembly GCF_001808325.1). Lineage (NCBI taxonomy): Bacteria > Pseudomonadati > Pseudomonadota > Gammaproteobacteria > Enterobacterales > Enterobacteriaceae > Klebsiella > Klebsiella sp. HMSC16C06. The sequence continues at coordinate 102,058 of NZ_KV793001.1, read as the reverse complement.
CTTTCGTTCTGGCGCGGATGGTTGAGCTACTTTTTATCGAGGCCATCCGTTCCTCCGGCACGCTCGCCACCCCCGGTCTGATGCGCGGGCTGAGCGACCCGCGGGTCGCCCAGGCAATCCGCCTGCTGCATCAGGCCCCCGCCAGACGCTGGACGGTCAACGCCCTGGCCGCCGACTGCGCGCTGTCTCGCTCGACGTTATTTGAACGCTTTACCGACCTGACCGGGATGACCCCGATGGGCTATCTGTTAGGCTGGCGAATGACCCTGGCCATGCAGTGGCTGAGCGAGACGGGCATCAGCATTGCGGATATCGCCGAGCGCATCGGCTATGGCTCGGCCAGCGCGTTCAGCGTAGCCTTTACCCGCTATACCGGGATATCGCCGGGGAAATATGCCCGCCAGCGGGCGACGCAGCCTCCCCCCGGGCCAGCCCTGACTTAACCGGCTGCAATCTCCGTCTGCAGCCAGCGCTCAAACACCTGCAGCGCCAGCTCTCCCTCCCCGCCACCGGGTTTGATCAGGCAGAAGCGCTTGGCCAGCGTCGGGGAGCCCGGCCACGGAGCGACCAGCGTCCCGGCGCGCAGCTCGCTTTCCACATACATCTTCGGCACCAGCGCCACCCCCTGCTGGCTCAGTACCGCGGCGATGGCCATCTCATGCAGATCGTAGCGCGGCCCCTGCGCCGGATTATCCAGCGCCAACCCGCATTCCCGGGCATAGAGCAGCCAGGCGTCAGGGTTCTGCCGCCGGTGAATGCGCGGCAATCGGTTCAGTTGCCCGGGGAGATCGTCATTCGTCAGCAACGCCGCATGACAGACCGGCAGCAGATACTCCTCGAACAAAAACGTCACATCCATGCCAGTCCACGCCGGGTGATCAAAATGGATGGCGGCATCAAAACCGCTGCCCGGGAGGATGAAGGGATCGCTGCGGGCGGCAATATTGACCACGATATGCGGATGCTGCGCTGCAAAGCGTCCAAGCCGGGGGATTAACCAGCGGCTGGCAAAGGTAGGAAGCACGGCGATCTCCAGACTATGCCCATCGGAGGGCATCCCGCTGACATCGTGGGTATCCCGCTCCAGACGGGCAAGGATCTCGCGGACCTGGCGGGCATAGCGGGCGCCAGCCGGATTGAGCCGCACCCGGCTCCCCGTCCTGTCGAAGAGTTTACTGTCGAGGAGCGCTTCCAGACGGGCAATCTGCCGGCTGATGGCCCCTTCCGTTAACGCGAGTTCCGCCGCCGCGCGGGCAAAGTTGCCGTGACGGGCAGCGGCCTCAAAAGCCAGTAGCGCAGCGCTGCTGGGGATTTTACGACGCATAGCCAATGCTCCTTGTGCAGGCTCACCGAAAGTCAGTGACAGAATATCACTGACCATTGAATTAACATCGTTTTTCAGCGCCATTTTTAGCCGATAGGATGATGAAAAGTCACTAAAGCGCTTTGCGCGCTCAATCATCTGTCCATCGAGGTCACTATGCTCTATGTCGTCGAATGCGCCTACACCGATCCCCAAAGCGAAACAGCGTGGAATACCTTTTACAATCAGGAAAAATTGCCGGCGCTGGTCTCTGTGCCCGGTTTTTACGCCTCTCAGCGCTTCCGCGCCCTCAGCGAGGAGTGTCCCCGCTACCTGGCGCTGCACGATATCCACGATGCTACCGTCATCGACAGCGACGCCTACCGCCGCAACGGAGGCGGCCATTTTGCCCGCTGGCAATCGGCGATCACCGACTGGCACCGCCACCTCTATGTTGCAGATAGCGGCGTGCGGGAGGTCCGGTCTGATGAGGTGCTCCTGCTGAGCGATACGCCTCAGACGCTACCCATCTCCCCGGCAATCGTCCTGCTGCCTGGCGGCCTGGCGACGCAACAAACCCGGTATGCCGCCATCGTCCCGCGTGACGACCTGCATCACCTGGCCACGGCTGCCGCCGTCTTTATCTATCAACCCATCACCGCCCGGTTACGTAACCCGGCGCAACGCGCGTGAGGTCGCCATGACACCAGCTCCCTTTTATACGTTGACCGCAGGCGATCTGACGGTGACCGCCGTCAGTGATGGTCAGATGTCGGCGCCACTGTCCTTACTCTCGGGTATCACGCCTGAGGAGGCGGAGCGCCTGCAGCGGAACGCCGGGTTAGCCTCACCGGAGGCCATTGCGATCGGCGCCTACCTTATCCGCGGACGCGGGCACACCGTACTGGTGGATACCGGCACCGGGGGAGTCAATGGCGTCGGCGGTGCGCTTATCGCCACTCTGGCGCTGCTCGGCGTACGCCCTGAGGAGATTGACACCATCCTCCTCACCCACGCGCACCCGGATCACATCGGCGGGTTGCTGACGGCAACCGGCGCCCCGGCGTATCCCAACGCCACGGTGTTCCTGCCTTCGCGGGAACGCGCTTACTGGCTGGCGGAATCCACACTGGACAACGCCAGCGATCGCGGCCGGCGCAACGTGCTGCTCGTCCACCGCGTACTGGCAATCTGCGCGGCGCAAATTCGCGAAGTTGATGGTGAGGAGACGGTCGCCGGGATCCACCCGTGCCCTCTGCCCGGCCATACGCCCGGCCATACCGGGTATCGTCTCGAGGCGGGCGATACCTCGCTGCTCATCTGGGGGGATATTGTCCATTTCCCGACCATTCAGACCACCCGGCCGTCGGTGTCGGTCGCCTTCGACGTCGATCCTGAACAGGCCCGACAAACCCGGGAATGTCTGCTGCGCCAGGCCGCCAGCGAACAATGGCTGATCGCCGGCATGCATCTTGGTTTGCCCGGCTTTGCCAGGGTGGTGGAGACGCCTTATGGTTATCTGTTGCAGTCGGTGTAAAGGTCGCAGAGGTAAGCCCTGCTTGTCCGCAGGGACAAGCAGGGCTTTATGTCAGGGGGTTGGGCAGGCCGCTAACTGCGGCTTTTCCAGGCTTTTTTGCTTTTGCAGCTGGCTTTGGTGGCGACCCACGGGTGGCGTAGCTGAGTCAACTGAAGATCCTGGGAGGCCGGGCTGGCCGACCAGCGTTTGTTACACAGAGGCTTACGAGTTGCAATGACCATAAAAACGCTCCTGAAAAGTAATGAACAATTCCCTGGGTAGTTCCATAAGTTCAGAATCAGCTTATCATCGCGTAACGGAAGTTATTTCAATCTTTGTTTTACTATGTAAATGGTGAAAGCCTCCTGAAATGAGCAAAATTGATCTAGATCAATATAAGTGCATTTAGTTTTTCCTGACACCTATATATTCAACCGCTTACCAGCGGCTGACGTTTGTTTAAGACTTTTCCTATACCATACAATCCTGCAGAGCAATAATCATTTATCAGATTTTTATTCTACTTATGTATACAAACATGGTTATTTGTTTTGATTATTCTAACAAATAAAATTCACTTGGTCAGTCAGCAGCAGGCAGGTACTCTGCACCGGCAATAACTGGATTTGTCAGGGAGTGGTGGATGACTAAGGGCTATAAACTGCTTGGCTATAAGTTAGCAGATAATATTTTCTACTGCCTGCATCATCGGGAAATTATCGCGCTGCGAGGGACGCGAACGCAAGTTCAGCTACGCAGTACCATGGCCTGTTTACTGGAATATCTGTTGGCGCATGGCAGAGAACGGGTGGTCAGCGATGAAGAGTTGATGATTAACGTCTGGGAAAAAAATAACCTTCGCCCGTCTGCGCAGCGATTATGGCAGGTTATTCAGACGTTAAAATCCCGTCTTAGCCAGGCAGGCGTTGAAAGCGCATTAATTATTCGGGTCAAGTGCGCCGGGTATTATATTAACAATGCTGTCGTAGCCGAAATTTACTCATTCAAACCACCGGGCATGATGAATTATATTAATGCCTCGCCTGCTGATATGAATAAACTTCTGGTACGCAGCTAATCCCCTCTCCGCGCCGTTTACATCGCTTGTAACAGGGTTTATCCGTTGAATATTTTAATTCACAGCAATAATCTTTTTTTTAATATCGGCCTCGCCCAGTGTTTCAGAGATATTCAGGAGACCCTGCCCGGGCTGAACATTATTCATTCGCTGCCACTCAGCCATTTTCCCGATCCGGCTGGGCTGGATGTGATTATTTTATCGCTGGAAAACTTTCACGATTATCAGGCCGCCGCTGAATTAGCCCTGCGTTATCAGAGTCTGGTGATCGGCTTTACCTCGGCCGGCAACGTGAGGCGCGGATGCGCCTTTTTCGCGGACACCCTCCTGTGGGTTAGCCAGCGGGAAAGCGTTCCGGAGGTTGGCCGCCTTTTGCGCAGGCTGGCCGATCGTCGCTGGCCTCTGGTGCCGCGTCATCAGCGTCAGAGTACCTCTTCCCGTCAACGAGCGCCCCTCAACCTTCAGGAAAGGCGGATAATCGCCGCCACCATGAAGGGGCAGTCGGTGAATCAACTGGCGGCCACGTTGGGGATCAATCGCAAGCGAGTCTATAACGGACTGGAACGGATTAAGGTTAATTTTCACCTGGTCAGCCATGCTCATTTTCATCATTTTATGACCTCCGGGCCAACGTTTAACCCGCTCTCACCCGACCTTGCCAGTTATACGCCAGGGGCAAAGCCTGCCCGACAGCGGCAGGCTGCGTTGCACGCGGCGAAAATTCATTCATATTATTTGAATAAGATTCGCAAATTGTTTTGATTTTAGCCTGCAACATTCAAGCGTATTCTTTACCACATCAGGGCGACAAGCCCTTTATCAGACACCAGATTAAGGAATACGACCATGAAATCCATCAAAACTTTCGTTGCAGTTGCGGCACTGTCTCTGTTCTCTTCTGTCAGCTTCGCCCAGAGCGTCAGCGCTACCGCTTCCACACTAGACCGTGCTGAAGCAAAAATCGCCGCCCAGGCCGCGGAACAGGGTGCATCCTATAAAATCACCAGCGCCCAGTTTAATAACCGCGTCCATATGACGGCTGAACTGAGCAAATAATCCCTTTTGCCGTTAGCAATGAAAAAGCGCCGTTAAAAACGGCGCTTTTTTTACCCCTTCCCCTTTCTTTGTTTTGCCGACAGGCATGCTGTGGCGCTCGCTCCATTCCCGACCAATACTGACTGTATCCGCCAGAAAAGAGAGCCTGATGATGAAAGCCTGGACAGTCAAAAAACCCGGTTCGCTTGAGAACCTGCAGCTTGTCGATCTTGCTGACCCCGGGGCGCCCGCTGCAGGAGAGATCCGGGTGGCGCTGCACGCCACCTCGCTGAACTACCATGATTTGCTGGTCGCAACGGGGGTAATTCCCACCGCCGATCGGCGGATCCTGATGGCGGATGGCGCCGGCGTGGTGGAAGCGGTTGGCGCCGGAGTGAACGAATTTCAGCCGGGTGACCGGGTGGTTGCTGGCTTTTTCCCGCAGTGGCTGGATGGCCGCCCCGGCCCGCTGGTGAGCGACTTCAGTCAGACCCCGGGCGATGGCGCGGAGGGGTTCGCCTGCCAGTATGTCGTCAGGCCGGCCAGCCATTTTACCCATGCGCCTGAGGGGTGGAGTTTCAGGGAGGCGGCAACCATCACCACCTCCGGTCTTACCGCCTGGCGCGCGCTGGTCGTCGAAGGACGGTTAAAAGCAGGCGATACGGTGCTGACGCTTGGCACCGGCGGCGTGTCGATAACCGCCCTGCAGCTGGCGAAAAGTATGGGCGCACAGGTGATCGTCACCTCATCGTCAGATGAAAAACTCGCCCGCGCTCGCACGCTGGGGGCCGATCATCTCATCAATTACCGCACCACCCCGGCATGGGGCGCCGCGGTGCAGGATATCACCGGCCATCGTGGGGCCGATCTCATTCTGGAGCTGGGCGGTCCGGGCACCCTGGGGCAGTCGTTCGAGGCGGTCAGTGTTGGCGGACACATCGCCCTGATCGGCGTCCTGACCGGCTTCGAGGGCCATGTCCCCACCCATCTGCTGATGAGTAAACAGGCCCGACTGCAGGGGCTGGTGGTGGGTAATAGACGGCAACAGCAGGACTACGTCAACGCCCTGAACCTGCAGGCGTCGCGGCCGGTTATCGATAAAGTGTTTGATTTTACAGCCTTACCGGATGCCTTTCGCTATCTGCAAAGCGGCGCCCATTTTGGCAAAATTTGCGTGGAGTGGTAAGGGGATGAACAGGGCCTCCGTGCCCTGAGAACGGCTTTATTCGAAGAAGACGTCCGGATTTTCCGACAGCGAAACAAAGGATTTCGTGTTTTTATCCAGCGCCTGAATGTCGCCGCTTTCAATGTCGTAGAACCAGCCGTGCAGGCGCAGGGTATGGTCGCGCAGACCGACCGCCACCGACGGATGGGTTTTGATGTTGTTCAACTGAGCGATGACGTTTTCCTGCACCATGCCGTTGACCTTATCGGTTTCGCTGGCCCAGGTTTTCTTTTCCACCACTGCTTTCGCGGCATCAGCATAGCGCAGCCAGTGGGACACCGCCGGCATCGGCTCAAGGCACTGGCAGGTGGCGATCGCTTTCATCGCGCCGCAGTTGGAGTGGCCGCAGATCACGATATCCGTCACGCCCAGCGCAACGACGGCATATTCGATGGTAGCAGAAACGCCACCTGGCTCCGGCCCGAAAGACGGCACGATATTCCCGGCGTTACGAATGACAAAGAGCTGTCCCGGCTCCTGCTGGGTTACCAGTTCAGGCACCAGACGGCTGTCTGAACAGGAGATGAAAAGCGCTTTGGGATTCTGGCTGGAGGCCAGGCTACGGAAGAGCTCTTTACGCTGGGGGAAGATCTCTTTCTGGAAGTTGAGGAAGCCCTCAATGATATGTTGCATAGCAGTGTCTCTTCTCTGTAGTTATTACGGTATGACAAAGATCACAGTTATTCAGTTTACCATTGATGACAAGAATGGGAATCGTTATTCAAACAGTTGCGCAGAAAACGCGCGCCGCCACCGCCCGCGCCGCCCTGCCTTATCCACACCTTTTTGACGTGATTTCCTGAACCAGTTTGCTACTCTGTCTACCCCAACCGTTCACAGGTTACCGACCGCCTGCCGGCGGCGGACATCACAGGAGTCGCTATGTTCTTATCCAGCCTGATGGCCATTGCCGCGGTGCTGATCATGGGCGTGATCAGTCCCGGCCCAAGCTTTATCTTTGTCGCGCGCAATGCCGTCGCTCGCTCGCGCGTGCACGGTCTGGTGACCGCCCTCGGTACTGGCGCCGGCGCCGCCATTTTTTCCATTATGGCGATGCTGGGCCTGCAGAAGGTGCTCACCGCGGTGCCGGAGCTGTTTATTGGGCTGAAGGTGGCGGGCGGGATCTATCTGCTGTGGCTTGGTTATAAAATTTTCCGCGGGTCGGCGCAGCCGATGGACTTTTCCGCCAGCGGCATGGCTGGCAACCATTCACTGCTGAAGACCTTCCGCGATGGGTTGTATACCCAGCTGAGCAATCCCAAAACCGCGCTGGTGTTCGCCTCAATTTTTACCGCTCTGCTGCCAGCGCAGATCCCCACCGCGTTTTACTACATCGTGCCGCTGATGAGCTTTCTGATTGACGTCAGCTGGTATTCGCTGGTGGCGCTGGTGCTGTCTGCCGATCGACCGCGGCGCGTCTACCTGCGGCTGAAGCGGCGGATCGACATCGCCACCGCGACGGTGCTGGGGGCGCTGGGCCTGCGGCTTATCGCCACCTCCCTCACCCGCTAACGGGTTACACGGTATGGATGCGAATATCGTGCTGCTGAAAGGCAACGCGATATTCGCGACTGATGTTCTCTTCCACCACCAGCACATCGATATCGCTGCTCGCGGCCACCACAAACCGTGCCACTGCCGGAATTTTATCCGAGGTCAGGCCGATGATAATTTCGCTGCACTGCTTAATCACCGCTTTCTTGAACTCGCAGTCGGCGTAGTCAAAACCGGTCAGGCCCGACTCTGGCGCCATGGCGCAGCCGCCGATAAACCCCTGGTCGAATAACATGCCCTGCACCTGAGCCACCGCCGCGGCGCCGACGCAGCCGCCGCTCGCCCGCTGCACCTGGCCACCGAGGATCACCACGTCATACAACGGTTTTTTCACCAGTACCGCGGCGATCTCCGGGGAGTTCGTTACCACCGTCAGCGCCAGCTCAGCGGGTAGCGCCTCGGCCATCGCCAGATTGGTGGTCCCGGTATCGACGAAAATCGTGCCGCCGGGCTTCACCAGCCTGGCACACTGTTGCGCGATCCTGAGTTTTGTTGCTCGATTTTTATCTTTCCGTTCACTATAGTCCCCGGCTTCCGGCAGGCTCAGCACCGCCCCGCCATACACCTTTTTACAGAACCCTTCGCGACTGAGTTCATGCAGATCGCGGCGGATGGTGTGCTCCGACACCTGAAGCCGCGCCGCCAGCTCCGCGCACACCACTCTGCCATTTTCCTGCAGGATCTGGCAAATCAACGCTTGTCGCTGTTGGGGAAAAGCAGCATAATCGAGCACGATAACTCCTTAAATTATCAAAAACGAGCAACAGCAAGCATGATCGTCTGCGCTGCTTTGATTGTCAATGTTCCTGCCCGGAGGTTTACCATGAAAATTGCCCATTTCGCCCTGTGGACCCAACAGCTCGACGTCCAGGCCCGCTTCTGGGTGGAGTTCTTTGCCGCCAGCATCAATGAAAAATACCTCAGCCAGACCAACCCCGGCTTTGCCTCCTATTTTGTCACCATCGACGACGAGGTGGTGATCGAGCTGATGACCAAGCCTGGCCTGCAGCCGGCCAGCGCGGATAATAACCATACCGGCTGGGCGCATCTGGCCCTCTCGGTAGGCGGGGCGGAACAGGTCGATGCCCTCGCCCAACGCGCCGAGGATGCGGGGATACTGGTTTCGCCGCCGCGTACCACCGGCGACGGCTATTATGAGGCGGTGATCGCCGATCCCGATGGCAACCTGATTGAAATCGTCGCATAGTCAGCAGACCGCCAGTATTCAGGAGGTATTCATGGCACATTACCGAATTATCGACACCGCGACCTGGCCCCGCCGGGACCATTTCACCTTTTACCGACAATTTGCCAACCCCAGCTTTAACCTCTGTGTCCCGATAGCGGCGCAGCGCCTGTACGAATGTGCGAAGGACCGTCGGGTCTCGTTTTTTCAGCTCGCGCTCTATGCGCTACTGCGCGCGGCAAACGGAGTACCGCAGCTACGGCAGCGCGTGCGCAATGATGAGGTGATTGAATATGACAGCCTGGCGGTAATGACGCCGGTGATGACCGTCGAGGAAGGATTCCGCCAGGTATGGTGCGACAACGCCCCCGAGTTCACCACCTTCAGCGATGCGGCAACGCCGAAGATCGTCGCGGCAAGAGAGACAACGCCGGCGCCGCTCATCGTCGATGGCGAGCATTTTATCTGCGCCAGTTGTCTGCCGTGGCTCCACTTCACCTCGATGACCCATGCGGAATATGCCGTAGGCGCGGCGGTGCCCGCGCTTACCTGGGGGAAACTACAGAACGGCGTGATCCCGGTGGCCGGGCGGTTTAACCATGCCTTCGTCGACGGTCTCCACGCCAGCCGCTTTTTTGCTCTCGTGGAAGAGGGATTTAGCGACCCCGAGCGGCTCTGGCAACCGTTAACCGAGACCGCACCCTCACTGCTCGCCCCTGCGGCAAAGAAACGCTGAGGCCCTCGCCACGCTCACCGCCTGACAGCCTTCCTTCGGTCCGGCGGTCGCTTTCCTCTCCTGTTGCCTTTGCAACAGCCGGCGCAAAACGGCGCTGCATTTGCAGCAGTCCGCTCCATCAGCTGACATAGCCAACCCGCTTCCTGTCACGACTGCGCCTTCCTCTCTCGCTGGCACGTGTTTTGCTTACCCACACATATAACCCACAGGCATTATGAATTATTTATTTATCTAATTTTTGCATAAGCTATTCACTGAATAAGAGAGAAGATGATGTCAGCCAGTTCACCCGCACAGCCTTACACCCAGTCCACGCCACAGGCGCATATTATTGCCAGCGATGCGGAAGCCCTCGCCATCGCCCATGAGATCGCCGCCGTGCTCAAACCCGGCGCCGCCGAGCGCGACCGGACGGGCATTGTCCCGGCGGAGATCGTCAACACCTATTCCAACAGCGGACTGTGGGGCATCACGGTGCCGCGCCGCTTTGGCGGCGCCGAGGTCTCGGCCGCGACCCTCGCGCAGGTTATCGCCATTCTCTCTGCAGCGGATCCGTCGTTAGGCCAGATACCCCAGAACCACTACTGCCTGCTGGAGGATATTCGTCTGCAGGGTAGCGACGACCAGCAGGCGTTCTTTTTCGCCCAGGTATTACAGGGCTATCGCTTCGCCAATGCCCTGTCGGAAACCGGGGGGAAAACGGTCCTTGATATTCGTACCCGTATCGAGGAAGGCGCAGACGGTCTGCGGATCAATGGCCGTAAAGGCTACTGCACCGGCTCGCTGTACGCCCACTGGATTGGCATTCTGGCGCTGGACGCCGACGACCGCGCCCAGCTCGCTTTCGTCCCCCAGAACAGCCCGGGGCTGACGGTGGTCAACGACTGGGCGTGCCTCGGTCAGCGCACCACCGCCAGCGGCACCGTGCTGGCCGATAATCTTCCGGTTAATCCTTTCCACCTTTTCCCAACCTGGAAGTCCTACGCCAGCCCGACCCTTGCCGGCCCGTTCGCCCAGCTGACCACCGCGGCGATAGACGCCGGGATCGCCCGCGCGGCGCTGGACGATACCGTGGCGTTCGTACGCCACAGCGCCCGGCCGTGGATCGACGCCGGTGTGGCGCAGGCGAGCGACGATCCGCTGACTATCTACCATATCGGTCAACTGGACAGCCGCCTTGCCGCAGCCGACGCGCTGCTGGAGCGGGCGGGACGGGTGCTCGACCGCTATAAAAATGACCTCAGCGAGGAGCATGTCGCCGAGGCGTCGCTGGCCGTCGCCCGCGCCAAAATCTGGACCACCGAAGTGGCGCTGGAGGCCGCCAGCCGCCTGTTCGAGCTGGGGGGTACTCGCGCCACCGGTGAGTCGCTCAATCTAGACCGCCACTGGCGCAATGCCCGGGTGCACACCCTGCACGACCCGGTTCGCTGGAAGTATCAGTTGCTTGGCAACTGGGTGCTGAACGGCATTCGCCCGCAACGACATGACTGGAACTGATATGACGAGTCTGCTGGCGTTTTTCGCGGAAATCGACTGGAACGATGTGGCCCAGGCCGCCCTCGATACCCTTACCATGCTGGCCTGGTCGCTGGGATGGACCGTACTGCTGGGGCTTCCGCTGGGGATTGTGCTCTATCTCACCGGTGAGCCGCGTTTGCTGTACGCCCCGCGCCTTTACCGCCTGCTGTCATTGTGCGTCAACGTACTGCGATCCCTGCCGTTCATCATTTTGCTCATCGTGATGATCCCGGTGACCACGTTGCTGACCGGCACCTCGCTGGGGGTGGAAGGAACCATTCCGCCGCTGGTCGCCGGCTGCGCCCCGTTCTTCGCCCGGCTGGTGGAAACCGCCCTGCGCGAAGTGGAGCACGGCCTGGTGGAGGCCAGCTGGTCGATGGGCGGCAGCACCTGGCAGCTTATCTGGCACACGCTGCTGCCGGAGTCGCGGGCCGGGCTGATCGCCGCCGTGACCGTGACGGCCATTTTGCTGGTCGACTACACCTCGATGGCGGGGGTGATCGGCGGCGGCGGGCTGGGCGATCTGGCCATTCGTTTTGGTTATCAGCGCTTTCAGACTGACGTGATGGTGGTCACCGTCCTGATGCTGATTGCGCTGGTACAGCTTCTGCAAATGAGCGGCGACCGCCTGGTGCGCTACGTCAGCCGCAAATAACTTACCCTTCTCTGCTCAGGAAACCCTTATCATGAAAAAATCCATTATTGCCGCCGGACTGCTGGCCCTCTTCTCCACCGCAGCGCTGGCTAACGAGACGCTGATCGTCGGCGCCACGCCGGTGCCGCATGCGGAAATCCTTGAATTTGTGAAGCCGGTGCTGGCAAAGGAAGGCGTCGATTTACAGGTCAAGGTGTTTAACGATTTTATTCAGCCTAACCAGCAGCTGGCGGAGAAACACCTCGACGCCAACTACTACCAGTACCGGCCATTCCTCGATAACTACAACCAGACCCGCCACACCAACCTTGTACCGGTGGTGGGAGTGCATATCGAGCCCTTCGGCGCCTACTCCAGCAAATACACGACCCTCGCCGCGGTGCCTGACGGCGCCACGATCGCCATCCCTAACGATCCGGTGAACACCGGCCGCGCGCTGGTGATGTTAAGCAACGCCGGGCTGATTACCCTCAAGGATCCGCACAACCCGCAATCGGCAACCAAGGACATTACCAGCAACCCGCATCACTTTAAGATCCGCGAACTGGAGGGCGCCATGCTGGCGCGCGCGGTGAAGCAGGTCGACCTGGCCTTTATCTTTGCCAACTATGCGCTGGAGGCCGGTATCGACACCGATAAAGCGTTGCTGGTGGAAAAAGGCAGCGATCTGTACGTCGAATATCTGGTGGCGCGCCCGGACAATATTCAGGACCCGGGCATTCAGAAGCTGGCGCAAGCGCTGCATTCGGACGCAGTTCGCCAGTTCATTCTGACGCGTTATCAGGGCAAAATTTTACCTGGATTCTAATCACCGCGGGCAGCGGCGTCAGCCGCTGCCCGGGCTAACGGAGCGCATCATCGTGACGCATATCCCCGCCCCACCGACCCACATTGAGTTTGCTGGTATCAGCAAAGCCTATCCTAACGGCGTGCAGGCGCTACAGGACATTGACCTGACCATCCGTCAGGGCGAAATTTTCGGCATCATCGGCCGCAGCGGCGCCGGAAAATCCACCCTGCTGCGCCTGTTTAATCGTCTGGAAAATGCCGACAGCGGCGAGATGTTCATCCACGGCGAGTCAACCGTGCGCTACTCCACGCGCCAGCTGCGCGATCTGCGTCGGCGGGTGGCGATGATTTTTCAGCACTTTAACCTGATGGCCACCAAAACCGTGGCGCAGAACATCGCCTTGCCGCTGAAGATGGCTGGCGTCCCGGCCGGCGAACGCCAGCGTCGGGTCAGCGAGATGCTTGAGCTGGTGGGCCTCAGCGCGCTGCGCGACAGCTACCCGGCCCGCCTCTCCGGTGGCCAGAAACAGCGGACCGGCATCGCCCGGGCGCTGGTCACTCAGCCGGAAATTCTGCTGTGCGATGAGGCAACCTCGGCGCTGGATCCGGAAAACACCCTGTCGGTGCTAACCCTGCTCAAGGAGATTAACCAGCGCCTGGGCCTGACAATCGTGCTGATCACCCACGAAATGGAGGTCATTCGCACCCTCTGCGATCGGGTCAGCGTGCTTGAGGGCGGGCGCATTGTCGAACAGGGCGATGTCTGGCGCGTGTTTGGCAACCCGCAGCACCCGGTGACGCGCGCCATGCTCGGCCTGCAGCACCCCGATCGCCCGGAGGCCGGGCCAGCGCTGCGCGACGGCGAGCAGATCGTGACCTTACGTTTTGACGGCAGCAGCGGTCGCGAACCCAATCTGCAGCATATCGCCAGCCTGCTGGGAGGCGACGCCCGACTGCTGTACAGCAACTGCGAGCGCATTCAGGGCCGGGTGATCGGCCAGCTGCAGGTCCGGCTGAGCGGGCCGCTGGTCGCCAGCGCGCTGGCGCAGGATGGCTGGGTCGCAGACAGCATTCTGACCCACCATCATCAGACAGCGGAAACCACTGCTTCTTAGCCATCGAATGGGATTATATTCCCGATCCTTTGCTAAGGATAATTAGTTATAAATCATAGCGTTTCAGTGTTAGACAGGGCGAAGTGCGCCTCTTATCTTTCGTCATGAATTGTAAATAACCACGCAATTATTTGATGAGGTAGCACTTTTGTCCAGATTACAACAAGGATTAAAAACCCGAAAAACCCGCTTCGCCCTGGCGCTAAAAGTGGCCCTGCTCGGCGGCGTGGTAGCATTTTCTTCTGTTGCCCATGCGGAAGGGATCCTGAAAGAAGGCATCACCCCGGCCACCGACGCCAGCCAGATCCCGGCCAGCGCCAAACTGCGGAAAGACACGGTGGTGGCCGGGATCTCCGAGCCGCAGGGGATCTTTAACCCCTACTTTTTCGTCAACGGCTGGGATGAGAACGTGACTAACGTCATTTTTTCACGCCTGATTGACTGGGACAGTCAGGGTAAACTGGTCCCGGGACTGGCGGAGAGCTGGACGGTCAGCCCGGACAGTAAAGTCTATACCATCAAATTGCGCCCTGGCCTGACCTTCAGCGACGGTTCACCGCTGACGGCGGAAGATGTCGCCTTTACCCTGACGGTCCTGCTCGACCCCAAATATGATGGCGATACCGACATCACCCTGGCCAATATCGCCGGCGGCGCGGACTACAAAGCCGGCAAAGCTGACAGCGTCAGCGGCCTGAAGGTCATCGACCCGCTTACCCTGCAGGTGACCACCACGCAGCCAGGCGCCACCACGCTGGCCAAAATTGGCGGGCCGGTGCTGTCGAAAGCCTGGTACGGCAAAGGATATCAGCGGGGAAATCTCGACTATCTGCGTTCACTGCACGGCAAGCCGCTGGGCAACGGCCCTTACGTGTACGACAAATACATTCCCGGTCAGGAAATACGCTTCCATGCCAATAGCCATTTTTACCGCGGAACGCCGCCAACACCGCGCTTTATCTACCGCGTGACCAATCCGTCGACCAACTTCCAGCTGTTCCAGACCGGGGAGACCGACTATGACGCCTTTACCTCACGCCCCGACGATATTGAGCAGCTGAAAATGCTCGGCTTCGCCAACATTAATCTTTACGGCTCCAGCGACTACAGCCAGGTGGAGTTCAACGTGCATCGCCCGGCGCTGCAGGATAAGCGCGTGCGCCAGGCGCTGATTTACGGTCTGGATCGGCAGAAGCTGATCGACGTGGTCTATCAGGGGTACGGCAAAGTCGCCATCGAGCCGATCGCCCCGATCTCCTGGGCCTTTAACGCTGAAGGCGTCAACCCTTACCCTTACGATCCGGCACAGGCCAAAAAGCTGCTGGATGAGGCCGGCTGGAAACCTGGCGCCGACGGTATCCGCGCCAAAGACGGCCAGCGCCTGGAGCTGACCCTGCTGGTGAGCAAGAAGGTGCTCAACGACGCTCTGATCCCCATCGCCAAGGAGAACTGGCGGCAGATTGGCGTACTGCTGAAGCCGCAGGTGGTGGATTTCAATGCCCTGATGGCGCAGCGTAAAGCCGGAAATTACGATCTGGCCTCCTTTAGCACCAGCACCCTCAACGACCCGCACGATGGGGTATGGGATTTTTACAGCAGCGAAGCTAAAGAGTCCGGCTACCATAACGCGGAAGTCGATAAGCTGATTAACGCCGGCAACGCGGTGCTCGACATTGAACAGCGCAAGCCGATCTACCACCAGCTGTATAAAGTGCTGGCCGACGATCCGCCGGTGATCCTGCTTGGCTATCGCAACATTCTTTCCGCCAGCAGCGCCCGCGTCAGCGGCTTTAAGCCGGATATCTACAACGGCCTGACCGGCAGCCTGCCGGATGTAAAAATCGTCAAGTAAATCCCCCTGGCCGCCGGGTTAACCGGCGGCTGATGTGAGACCGTCATGAAAAATTTCATCCTGAGGCGCTTGCTGCAAACGCTGCCGATGCTGCTGCTGGCCTCCTTCATTATTTTTATGCTGTTTGCCAAAACCCCCGGCGACTTTATCGATGGCAATATCACCCTGACCGCCGCCCGCGCCGCAGAGCTGAAGGCGATTTACGGCCTCGACCAGCCGCTGTTCACCCGCTACCTCCACTGGCTGGGACAGCTGCTGCGCGGTGATTTAGGCTTTTCACTGCAGTATCAGATCCCGGTCAGCCAGTTGCTCAACCAGTACATCTGGAACTCTTTTCTGCTGGCCAGCGTCGCGCTGGTCTTTTACTGGGGCATTGGCCTGGCGGTCGGCGTGGTTTCTGCCCTGCGACCCGGCTCCTGGTTTGATCATCTGGTGAGCGTCGCGGTGTTTGCCGCCATGTCGTTCCCCACCTTTTTCCTCTGCCTGCTGCTGATTAAATGGTTCGCCGTCGATCTCCACTGGCTACCGGTAGGCGGGATGACCAATACCGGCAGCGACGAGAGCGGCTGGCAGTATGTGCTGCAAGTGGCCGCCCACCTGGCGCTGCCGGTGCTGGCGCTGGTGATGCTGCAGGCGGGCAGCCTGACGCGCTATGTGCGCGCCAGTATGCTCGACGTGGTGAAAATGGATTTTATCCGTACCGCCCGCGCCAAGGGATTGCAGGAGCGCACGGTGATCCTCAAGCATGCCCTGCGCAACGCCCTGCTGCCGATTATCACCCTGCTGGGCTTCGAGCTGCCGGGGCTGTTCTCCGGGGCGATCATTACCGAAAAGGTGTTCAACTGGCCGGGAGCGGGCCACATCCATATCGACTCGCTGGCCGCCCGCGACTATCCGGTGCTGATGGGGTTTACCCTGTTTCTGGCGGTGCTGACGATCGTCGGGAATTTGCTCGCCGACGTGCTGTACGCCTGGGCCGATCCGCGTATTCGGGTGAGGTCATGATGATCCTGTCTTACTTTGCTTCCCGTCGCCGCCAGCGGCAGGCGGCTATCCCGGAGCTGGCGCATATTCCCCCCTCTCCCTGGCGCCAGGGGTGGCGACAGCTGCGCCGTAACCGGCTGGCCATGTTCTGCCTGATCCTGCTGGCGGTGATGGCGGTATGGTGCGTGCTGGGGCCCGTCTGGTCGCCATGGAGAGATGATGCCACCGATGCCCTGAGCATCAACCAGCCGCCCGGGGCGGAACACTGGCTCGGAACCGATTTTCTTGGTCGCGATGTCTACACCCGCCTGCTGCTGGCCGGGCGCATCTCGCTGATTATCGGCCTGCTGACCATGGTGATGTCGGTGTGCCTCGGCTACCTGCTCGGCGCCCTCTCGGGTTATGTCGGCGGGTTAACCGACAAACTGATCATGCGGGTGGCCGACCTGGTGATGACTATCCCCGGGTTACCGCTGTTGATCGTCGCCGGGGCGATGCTTTCTGAGCTCGATTTTTCCCCGGACTCGCGCATTTATATGGTGGTGGTGATGCTCAGCCTGCTGGAGTGGCCCCGACTGGCGCGGCTGGTGCGCGGACAATGTCTCTCCCTGCGCGAACGCGATTTTATGCTGGCCACCCAGGTGCTGGGCCTGTCGGCGCGTCGCCGGCTGTTTGGCCACCTGCTGCCGAATACCATTCCGATTCTGGTGGTGATGGCGACCATGGCCGTCGCCAACGCCATTCTCAGTGAATCCGCGCTGAGCTATCTCGGCCTCGGCGTGGTACCGCCGACGCCGTCATGGGGCAATATGATGGATGCTGCCAATAGCCTGATCGATTTCCAGCGCCGCCCCTGGCTGTGGATGCCGCCGGGCATCGCCATCTTTATCACCGTGATCGCCATCAACGTGCTGGGCGACGGCCTGCGCGACGCCATGGATCCCAATATGAAACCGAGGCTGAAATGACCACGCCGTTAGTCTCCTTTAATCATCTCTCCGTCTCTTTCGCCGGCGAACGCACCCGCGTGCGCGCGGTGCAGGAGGTCTCTTTCACCATTCAGGCCGGACAAACCGTTGGCGTGGTGGGCGAATCCGGCTGCGGCAAAAGCGTCACCGCCATGGCGCTGATGGGTCTCCTGCCACCGCAGGCGGCGCGCATCGACGGCGGCGAGATCCGCTTCGCGGACCGCGATCTGCTGCGGCTGAAAGCCAGACAGATGGCCGACCTGCGCGGCCACCAGCTGGCCATGATCTTTCAGGAACCGATGTCGGCCCTGAACCCGGTGTTGACCATCGGGGAGCAGCTGTGCGAACCGCTGATCCGCCACCTCGGCGCCACGCCGAAAGCCGCCTGGCAGCAGGCCATCCAGCTGTTAAGCGAGGTCGGCCTGGCGCGCGGCGACAGCCTGATGACCCGCTATCCTCACCAGCTTTCCGGCGGCATGCTGCAGCGGGTAATGATCGCCATGGCGCTAAGCTGTCAGCCCAAACTGCTGATTGCCGACGAACCGACCACCGCGCTGGACGTCACCGTGCAGGCGCAAATCCTGCGCCTGCTGCGCGACCGGGCGCGGGCCAGCCAGATGGCGATGATGTTGATTACCCACGATCTTGGAGTGATCGCGCAGATGGCCGAGCAGGTAGTGGTGATGTATGCCGGACGGATCGTGGAACAGGGCGCCACCGCAGAGGTGCTACGGCATCCGCAACATCCTTACACGCGTGGGCTGATCGCCTCCCGCCCGGTGCCGGGTGAGCGGCGTCGGCGGCTGTACTCTATTCCCGGCCAGGTGCCGGATCTGGCCGCTCTGCCGGCGGGCTGCGCCTTTGCCGGGCGCTGCGAGCGGGCGACGGCGCGCTGTCGGGAGGCGATTCCGCCGCTGCTCGGTGAGCGCCAGCGGGCCGCCTGCTTTTACAGCGAATTTGCGGAGGCGACAGCATGAGCGAACGCTATGTTATTGAAGTGGATGGATTGAAAAAATATTTTCCGCTGCGCGACGGCCTGTTTGGCCAGCAGACCGGCGAGCTTCGCGCGGTGGACGGCGTCAGCTTTAACATCCGTCCGGGCACCATTTTTGGCCTGGTGGGCGAGTCCGGCAGTGGTAAAACCACCGTCGGCCGGACCCTGCTTGGCCTGTATGAGAAGAGTGCTGGCAGCGTGAAATTTCACGGTCAGGAGCTGGCCGACCTGACCGCGCCTGCCCTGCGCGCCATCCGGCCCAGAATGCAGCTGGTGTTTCAGGACCCCTATAGCTCGCTGAACCCGCGGCTGCGTATTGGCGACGCGATTGGCGAAGCCATGCTGCAGCACAAGCTGTGCACCCGCGATGAGCTGTATGACCGGGTGATCGCCGTGATGAAGATCTGTGGCCTGGCGCCGGAGCACTATGCCCGCTTCCCGCATCAGTTCTCCGGCGGCCAGCGCCAGCGGATCGGTATTGCCCGGGCGCTGATCCTCAACCCGGACTTTATCGTCGCCGATGAGCCCATCTCGGCCCTCGATGTGTCGATTCAGGCGCAGATCATCAATTTGTTTTCCGACCTGCGCGACGAGCGCGGCGTCACCTTCCTGTTTATCTCCCACGACCTCGGGGTGGTGGAGCATTTATGTGACGATGTGGCGGTAATGTATCTGGGACAGCTGGTGGAAAGCGCCAGCCGCGATGCGCTGTTCAGCCGCCCCCTCCATCCCTATACCCGCGCCCTGCTGGCCGCGGTGCCCACCCTCGATCCGCACAGTGAACCGCAGGCGCTGATGCAAGGTGAGATCCCGGATCCGGCCAATCCGCCCCCCGGCTGCCGCTTTTCATCCCGCTGCCCGCAGGTCAGCGAGCGGTGCAGGAGAGAAGCTCCGGCGCTGCGCGAGGTGGCCCCGGGCCATCGGGTCGCCTGCCATGGGGTCGCGTCCTGAGCACAGTCGATGGGGTTATTTATTTCTAAACAACCGTCCGATTGTGCACGGCAGCGCCAGGATTTACTATCCGCCCCGTCTTGTGAGACGCGTTATGAATGAAGCGTAATATTTTTGTTCATTTTTGCCCGATGGCTTCGGGCATTTTTTTCTCTACGCCCGGGAGCGATCCTGTCGGCAACACATTTAGCGGGGCGCGGTCGCCCGTCTGTCAAAACGCAGCAATGGAATTGCTTGTCCGCGTCCCGCTATCCCTTTCCCTTTATCTTCCCCGCCGGTGATTAAAAACCGGCAAAAAATAAGAAATGATGAGATTGCCAGGGGTATAGCTTTCTCTTATGTTTTAAGCGTGTACTCCCCATTAAGGAAACAACATCATGCTTAAGCGTCGCACTCTTAAAACAGCACTGGCGGCGGTTATTTCTCTTGCCGTCATGGCCGCGCCGGCGTATGCCAACCCGGGTAATGGCAACGGTAATGGCGGTGGTAATCACGGGAACAGTGGTAACCATGGCAATAGCGGCAATCATGGCAATAATGGCGACCATGGTAATAAAGGCCAGAATAAAGGTCAGTCTGCTGACGAGCATGGCAACCGCAAAAACTATGGTAAACCCGACCACGTCGACAGCGATATTAGCTTCTCACGGGCGCGCTCCCTTGCCGTGAACTACGGTCTGGTTGGCTATCAGGCGCTGCCTCCGGGTATCGCCAAAAATGTTGCCCGCGGCAAACCGCTCCCTCCGGGTATCGCGAAAAAGACCCTGCCGGCTTCCATGATTAACGACCTGCCCTATTATCCAGGCTATGAATGGCGCGCGGTCGGCGATGACCTGGTGCTGGTCGCCCTGAGCACTGCCATCGTGACCGCCGTGATTAACGGTGTGTTTGACTAAATCACCAGCTTATTGAAAAGCCTCGCCCCGGCGAGGCTTTTTTGTGCCTGGCGCTGGAGAATGACAACTCACTGGCATAATCGCTAAGATAATGGCTCAACCAACCCGGGACGGACTATGGACAAAGACACAGTAGTGACGCTGTTGAAATACAAGCGCTGGATTGACCTTGCCACCTTACAGGCGATCCGCGCAATTGACGGTACGGTATATGGCGAAAAACGTCACCTGACCATCAGGCTGATGAACCATATCCATGTCGTTGACATGATTTTCCGGGCGAACCTGCGCGGCAGGCCGCACGGTTACACCGCGCTGAATACCCCCGAGACGCCAACCGTTGATGCGCTGGAAACGGCCATGACCGCTTGTACGGACGAATACATTCAGTACGTCAGCGCCATGACCCCCGCCGATTTCCACCAACGTATCGCCTTCAAATTTGTCGACGGCGGTGACGGCAATATGACCGCGATGGAGATGCTGAACCACATGCTCTTTCACGGCGCCTATCACCGTGGGGCGGTGGGCTGGATGATTGGCGAATGCGGCGGTGTGCCGCCGAAAGAGGTGCTGACGGTTTTTCTGCGCGACCATCATTCCTGAGGATGCGAAACCATCAGCCGTGAATCGCGCGGAGGATCAGCAGAAGTTCTGCCTGATGACGAGTATGGGTTTTCCGGTACAGGGCGCTGAGGTGGGTTCTGATGGTGGCGATGGATACGCCCAGATGTAAGGCGCATTCATCCGGGGTCATGCCCCGCACCAGCAGCTCCGCCACCGCATTCTCGGCGGGCTTGACGTTAAACAGCTCCATCAAGGCGCTGCAGGTGAGAAACGGCTCGGGAATAATCACGCAGGCGACCCCGGCAAGACGGGCTGCCGGGATCACGAGGATCGGTTTCGGCTGACGCCCGGCGGTATAGCACAGCCCTGCCTTCGGCGGCTCTGCCGTCCGGGTGGCCTGCTCGATGGCGCGTTTCAGCTTTTTACTGTCGGTATCGAGGCACAGCGTATCGCCCCCGCTATACCAGGAGAGGCGGGCGTTGGCGCGCAGGTAGCGTTCGGCATGCGCGCTGGCGTAGAGAATTTTACCGCCATGATCCACCAGCCATACCGGGTAGATCCCGTTGTCCATCACCGCGCTCTGGTATTTTATAGTGTCCCGCAGCTGTTCAAAGCGGGCGTGAAGCTGGCAGGCGGTTTTTAACGCCGGGATCAGGCGCCTGAACAGTTCAAACTGCACCGGCTGCGGATAAGCCGCCGTATTGGCCGTCATCAGTGACAGATAGGTGGCATAGCCATTGATGGTGCACAGCTTGACGCTGGTGAGATGATTCAGGTCGTTGGGGTGATGAAATTCATTGTAATAGACGCTGCCGGCAATAAACTTATCGCCTAAATATTCCCGGTCCCGATATATTTGCCCGACCGGTAACGCGGTCAATATTTTTTCGGCGGGATCGATAGCCAGAAATACATCGCGATAGGCGGTAAAGACCTTCTCCTCGAGCAGGAGTGAATCAGTCAACAGATGGGCATTGCCTTTGTCGTAAAACAGAAATGCCGCGTACTGATGGCCGGTCAGTAACGCCAGTTTCTGCAATGCCGATTTCCACAAATCGGGATCCAGGGTGGCCGTCAGCACCGTTTCCAGGATCTCGATGTAAATCAGTTCCGGATCAATCGCCATACCGCCACCTGTGAGTCACTGTTTCCGCGGCCGGGGCGGCGCATGTGGCCGCTCTAATCAGCATAGTTCCGCCAGTGAAACAATGACAGTTCAGGTTCGCTGAGCAGCCCGGGAAGCGTGACGCCACCGCGCTATCAAGGGGTTCAGGATCCACTGTCGCGGGTTTGGATAGCGCCCGCCTTCCGGCATAGCGTCCGCCAGACCATCAGGGCGCACACCAGGGTGACGACCGCCAGCCCGCTAAACAGTAGCGTATAAGCAGAGTCATAGCTCTCGCGCAGCGCCCGGAGGGAAAAGTCAGGCAAAAGCGCAGCCGCCTGCGGCATATTGCCAGCCCCCAGCCAGCCTGCGGCGCGGTCAATCACCTCAGGCGCATACCCGTGAACGCGACTTTGCAGGGTCAGGTTATTGCTTGCCGTTAATACCGCCGAAACGACCGCCAGGGCGATCCCCTCGCCGGCAACGCGAACGGTATTGAACAGGCCTGCCGCCATACCGGCTTTCGCCATCGGCACAGCGGAAATCGCCAGGCCGTCCATCAGCCCCCAGGGAAACGCCGCCCCTACTCCACAGAGGATCAGCGCCAGCACCAGCTGCGGGAGATGGTGGCTGTGAAAAGCGTTCCCCAGCAACAGCAACCCGATGGAGGCCATCATCAGTCCCGCCGTGGACACGTGCCCCGGTGAAAACCAGCGGGTGAGCAGGGCCGCAACGGATGGGAAAACCAGCATCGGCGTGGTCAGCGCCATCAGATACAGTGCGCTCTGCGACTCACTCATCCCCTCTCCGCCCATAAAATGCAGGGGAACAATAATCAGCAGGACAACGTAGCAACAGCAGGTGGCGACAGGCAGCAACAGTACGCCGACAAAACGCGGATGGCGCAGCAGGGAGATGTCCAGCACCGGGTTGTTCACCCTCCGGCAGCGTACGACGAACGCCACGAACAGCCCCCCCGACGCGATGAGCAAGGCCAGCGTGGTCAGGGATAAAAAACCGCGGGCCGGAATGACCATAAGCGATGCAGTAAACAGCATCAGGGCCAGCGTAAACAGGAGTAAGCCGAGGTTGTCGGGTGTCCGCGGCTCGCTTTTTTCTGCCGCAGGCAGATACGCCAGACCGATAAGCAAAACTATCGCCGACAGCAGCGCAAACAGGGCGTATACGCCGCGCCAACCCACCGCGTCGGTCATGAAGCCGATCAGCAGCGGGCCAAACGCCAGGCCGGCGCCGAACACCGTGCCCAGGATGCTGAATGCCCGCGTCCGCTGAGCGCCATCATACAGCTGGGCCAGCGCCGCACTGCCGCTGGCTAAAATCATCGCCGCGGCCAGGCCCTGCAGAGCCCTCAACACGCCTGACAGGAAGAGATTGTGCGTCAGGCAAAACAGCAGGCTGCTCAGGCAAAACAGCGCGGCGCCGGCGATAAAAATACGTTTTCTGTCGATGGCATCCGCCGTCACCCCTGCGGCCAGCAAAAAGCTGCCGAAAGTCAGCATAAAGCCATTGGTCAGCCACGACAGCGCAGCGGGAGAGCCGCCCAGCGACTGCTGTATCGCGGGGGTGGTCATGACGCCGCCGGTAAAACTTAACGGCAGCAGCAAGGCCGCCATAAAGACAGAAAGCGCGGCCAGGGCGCTGGCGTATCGGGAAGGTGTTCTGGCGGTGAGTAACATCGGGCGGCCCTCATCAGTCGGCAAGAAATGAATAAACTGTCGCCATCCTATTGCGGATGTTAATGCCGATAAATAGACTGAAAATATCTTCTTAAGAGACATAAGGTTTATAATCGATGGACAGCCTCACCTCGCTGACGTCCTTTGTCCGCACCGCCGAAACGCTAAGCTTTGTTCAGGCCGCCAGGCTGCTGGGCATATCTGCCTCGGCGGTGGGTAAGAATGTCGCCCGGCTTGAGCATAAACTGGGGGTCCGGCTGTTCAACCGCAGCACCAGAAACGTCAGCCTGACGGCGGAGGGGGCCGCGTTTCTGACCCGCTGCCAGAGTATCCTGGAGCAGATCCAGGAGGCCGAGTCAGAGCTGACCAGCAGTCTCTCACAGCCCACCGGCAAACTGAGGATTTCACTGCCCGTCATTGGCTACCGCCTGCTGCTCCCCGCCTTCACCGCCTTTACCCGTCTTTATCCGCAGGTTGAACTGGATCTCGACTTTAGTGACCGGCTGGTCAATCTGATCGATGAAGGATTCGATGTCGCTATCCGCAGCGGTGAATTAGCGGACTCCCGGTTGATCGCCAGAAAGCTGGGTGGCTTTCGTTTTGTGCTCTGCGCCAGTCCGGCCTATCTGGCGGAATACGGCGTCCCCGGCTCGCCAGCGGAATTAGCGGCGCACAAGTGCATTTTTTTCCGCTTCCCCTCGACGGGGCTGATCCAGCCCTGGGAACTGCGCGATATGCGGCTGACGGGAGATTTCAGGGCCACGGCCGTGATGACGGTCAATAACATTGAGGCCGCCATTCGCTTAAGCGCGGCGGGGATGGGCATCGCTTATGTGCCTGATTTTGTCGTGCGCGAGGCCATGGATGAGGGACAACTGCAGGAGGTGTTGCCCGGCTGTTGCGTCAAGGATGGGCATTTCTCGGTCCTGTGGCCCGCCAGCCGCTACCTGTCACCAAGAATACGCTGTTTTATCGATTTTATGGCTGCGGCAGAGGTACCTTTGTCACCAGCATCGGCGCCCCCTTCCCTCTGAAAAGCACTGCGCCGGATATCCTGCCGCCCGGCCAGCGAAAGCCGGCGGCAGGTGCGCATCATCAATCATCCGTCAGTACAATGCGTCCTATAACCCGGTACTTTTGCGCATCAAAGAGGTAAAACCAGACCGCGATGGCGGCGCCAAAGCAGAAGCAGGCCAACACGATCCACGGAATGGCATGATAAAAGGAGGAGCTGGCGGCAGCGCCCGCGGCAAACGCCATATTTTTGAATAATAGGTAGACGATATAGATCATCCCCATCCCCCCAAGCAACGGCGCAACGCCTGTTTTAAACCAGTGTCCTTTGCCAATATTTTCTTTATTACCGTGGAAGTAAACGATCACCGCAAAGGCGCAAAGCGCCTGGACAATCATAATGCCCATCGTACCCAACAGCGCCAGCAGGGTGTAAATATCCGCGTAAGGATCTTTACCGGTGATAAAGAATAGCAACACAATCAGCGTGGCGATAACGGTCTGCACCGTAGAGGCAACATGGGGGGAGCCGTGGCGCGAGTGTGAACGACCCAACGTGCGCCCGGCAAACGGAAACAGATTTTCCCGCCCGAGCGCGTAGAGATAGCGCGCCGCGCAGTTATGAAACGCCATCCCGCAGGCAAAAGAGCCAGTGATCACCAGCAGCTTAAACACCCCGACCGCCCACTCCCCCAGATACTGGCGAGCCGGACCGTAGAAAATCTCTCCTGCGCGGTTAGGATCCTGCGCAAGGGCAATAGCCTGCTCCGGTCCCGTTCCGGCAATCGCCATCCACGAAATGAACACGTAGAACACGCCGATACCAATCACGCCCAGCAGGGTAGCCAGGGGAATGATCTTTTTCGGGTTCTTCGACTCTTCACCGTACATTGCCGATGACTCAAAGCCCACCCATGACCAGAAGGCGAAGAATAATCCAATTCCGGCACTGGCGCCGACCACCCCTTTCGCCGGGGTAAAGGCGTTCAGCGGGTTGATCGACTCGGGGACAAAACCCTCTGGCCCTCCGCCATGGATCAGCACCGCCACCGCGACGGCGGTGAGGATCAATATTTCCAGTACCAGGCACAGGCCGAGCACCCGGGAAGTGAGCGAAATATCGAAATAGCTCAGCACTCCGGTGGTCATTAGCATGACGAAGGCGAAGATGAGCCAGGGGATATGTACGCTGAAGACCGTATTGATTAAATCCTCACAGAAAAAGGCGAAGATCCCGACCAGCGCAGCCTCAAAGACAATGTAGGTCATGGTCACCGTCACTCCTGACGCCATGCCAACGATCCGCCCCAGGCCGTGTGAAATAAAGCCATAAAATGCGCCGGTAGCGGTAATAAACCTGGCCATCTGCGCATAGCCGATGGCAAACAGGGCAAGGATAAGGGTGGCGACCATAAACCCCGCGGGCGCAAACTGACCATTACCACTACCCACCGCGATCGGCACATTGCCCAGCATCGCAGTGATCGGCGCTGCCGTGGCGATAGTCATAAACAGCACCCCGCCAAGGCCTACCGCATTTGGCCGCAGCCGCTGCACAACATGTTTTTCCGCCGCTGGCGCGGGATTGGCAAGAATTTCATTGCTCATGATGAACGCTCCGTTCAGTTCAGGCACGCGGCGGATTCAGGCAGGATCTGCCCACCGTCAACAATTAGCGACTGGCCGGTGATGTAGCCAGCCTGACGGGAGGCGAAGAACAGCGCTGCCGCAGCAATATCTTCCACCGTTCCGAGGCGTTTGAGCGGCACGGCGCTGGCCATCCCGGCGATATAGTCCTCGCCCATATCCCTCAGCCCTTCCGTGACGATATTCCCCGGCAGGACGGCATTGACGGTAATGTTGTCGCCGGCCAGTTCCAACGCCGCGCTACGCATAAAACCCAGCTGGGCCGCTTTGCTGGCGGCATAGTGAGCCCAGCCCGGATAGCCCGTTACCGGCCCGGTAATCGAAGAGGTGAGGATGATGCGACCATACTCTGCACGTTTCAGCCATGGCAGCGCCGCCTGGACAGTTAAAAAAGTCCCTTTACTGTTGATCGCCTGCACCTCATCCCACTGCTGTTCGCTCATGTCTGCCAGCGGCGCCGAAGGAAAAATCCCCGCGTTGCAGCAGACAATATCCAGACCACCCCACTGCTGTGCGGCTTCTGCCACACAGGCTTTTACCTCTTCGGCATGACTGACGTTGCAGGTCAGACCGCGTAGCGTTAATCCCTGCTCCGCCGCCTGGCCGATCGCGCTATCGATACGCGATGGTGTGCGGGCGGTAATGGTCACCTTCGCCCCGGCGCGGGCAAAGCCGAGTGCAATGCCAAGACCGATCCCACTACTCCCGCCGGTCACCAGCACATGTTTGTTCATAAAATCTGACATCATTTTTCCCCGTCTGTGAAAGTTCTGCGATCCCATCCGTTTGGCCTGGCCGTGCAGCGATCTCCGTCGCTGGCAGGAAAAGAATAATCACGTAAATGTTGAATGTTCAACATTTTAATGTGAGATTTCAGCATAAAAATAATGCGCTATGATTGGGCACAAGACTGGTGCAATAGACAGATTAATTTATCTATATATATCAAGGAATTAATAATAAACTTCACGCTTTGATTACGCCTGAATGAGAAAAACACACATTATACGTTCCGTTATGGTGCAAACGGCTGAATCTAGCCAACTAAATCACACTAACCTACTGTTAATAAAATAATTAATAAACAAAAAGCATAATTGAAGCGCAACAGGAAACAAAAAAAACCTCACACATCTTGCAAATCCCGCAACCACAACATAAAAATGTGTTAAGCGTGTCATTTCAAATTGAGGACAGCATGTTTAACGACGAATATTTAACAACACTTACCCTGAAGCTGCGGCCGCTCCTGCCCCGCTGGGGCCTCAACGAAGGCGCAGAGATTGGCCTGCTGACGGTTTCAGAAAATGCCACGTTTCTGGTCAGCGATAAGATGACGCAGAGAAAGATCGTGCTGCGAGTGCATCGCCCAAACTACAGCTCAGCGGTGGAGATCCATTCTGAGCTGATGTGGCTAAACGCCCTGCATGCCCGGGGAGATATCAACATCGCCGTACCGCTTGTACTGGATGATGGGACCTGTATCGCCAGCCTCATCGACGGCGAAACGGTCACCCACGTCGTGGGATTCACCTTTGTTGCGGGCAGCGAACCTGATACTGGTAGCCATCTCACCGGCTGGTACCATGCCCTGGGACGGGTTGCGGGAGAACTGCACAGGCACAGCGAAGGCTGGGTAAAACCCGAGGGTTTTCATCGCAAGGTGTGGAACACCGAGACGATTATCGGACGTCATGCCTGGTGGGGCGACTGGCGGAAGATGACGCAACTGAGCGCCGACGATATTACGCTGCTGGAGGCGGTGGAGGCCACAGTGGTCGCCAGACTGGAAGCGTACGGACAGGGCGCCGACCGCTATGGGCTGGTGCACTGCGACATGCGGCTGGCCAACCTGCTGGTGAATGATAATTCGCTGACGGTGATTGATTTTGACGACTGCGGCATCTGCTGGTTTGGCTGGGATTTTGCCACCGCCGTCAGTTTTATTGAAGACGACCCGGCCCTTGCGGACTACCGCGCTGCGTGGCTTGCGGGCTACCGTAGCGTCCGTCCCTTCAGTCAGCAGGACGAAGTGATGCTTCCGGTGCTGGTGATGCTGCGCCGCTTACAGCTGACGGCCTGGCTGGCCAGCCATAGTGAGACAGCCACCGCCCGTCGCTACAGCCCGCAATGGGGCGCCATCACCGTACGCCTGGCCCAGGCGTTTCTCCTCCAGGCGTCACCGCTTAGCGCTACCGTTAACTGCAAGGAACCTGCTGATGAACAATAAAACCCCCATTCTTCAACTGAACCGTTTTGACGCGTTGACCGGCGTGGCCGACGAAAACCTGAGCCGACAAATTGCCCGTCGCCACGCCACCCAGGGGACCGGTTCGGTGCTGTTTTATCCACAACCGATCGTCATGGCGTCGGCCTCCGGAGCCTGGATGGAGGACTCCGCCGGCAACCGTTATCTGGATATGTATAACAACGTGCCGGGCGTGGGGCATTGTCATCCGCATATCACCCAGGCGATGGTGCGCCAGGCCGGGTTACTGAACACCAACACCCGCTATCTGTTCCCGGTACTGGAGCAGTACGCGGACAGCCTGCTGGCGACGTTCCCCGCCGGGCTGTCGAATGTGATATTTACCTG
The DNA here is from genome assembly GCF_001808325.1 of Klebsiella sp. HMSC16C06. Taxonomy (NCBI): domain Bacteria; kingdom Pseudomonadati; phylum Pseudomonadota; class Gammaproteobacteria; order Enterobacterales; family Enterobacteriaceae; genus Klebsiella; species Klebsiella sp. HMSC16C06. The sequence goes on along the minus strand of NZ_KV793001.1, from coordinate 73,077 downwards.
CACCGGCAGCGAGAGCAACGACATCGCCCTGCGGATGGCCCGCTTTATCAGTGGTCGGCAGGGGATCATCGTCACCGAGAGTGCCTATCACGGCAATACAACGGCGGTGATGGAGGTCTCTCCCTCCGGGCACAAAGAGGCCCTCCTGCCCCCGTGGGTGCATACCATTCCCGCCCCTGACCTGCGCAGGCTGTCAGCGGGCCAGACGCTGTCTGACCTCTTCGCCGCCGACGTTGAGCGCGCCATGGACGAGCTGGATGAGCGGGGCTACGGCTGCGCGGCGCTACTGGTGGATACCATTTTTTCCAGCGACGGCGTTTTCGCCGATCCGCCGGGATTTCTGGCCCAGGCGGTAGCCCGCGTACAGGCCCGGGGCGGACTGTTTATCGCCGATGAAGTCCAGCCGGGCTTTGGTCGGACAGGCTCTCATTTCTGGGGCTTCCAGCGTCACAGTGTGCAACCGGATATCGTCACGCTCGGCAAGCCAATGGGGAACGGTTTTCCCATGGCCGCGGTGATCACGCGTCCGGCTATTCTGCAGGCGTTCAGCGAAAAGACCGAGTACTTCAACACCTTTGGCGGTAACCCGGTGGCTGCCGCCGTGGGCCTCGCGGTACTGGAGGTGATTGAACAGGAGGCCCTGATGAACAACGCCCAGCGCAACGGGGACTATCTGCGTGCCGGACTGCGCCAGCTGGCCCAGGATTTCCCGGCCATCGCCGACATTCGCGGCGCCGGACTGTTCAACGCCATCGAGTTTGCCCGGCCAGACAGCGGAGAGCCGGATCCGCAGCTGACGAGTCGCGTTATCTATCACCTGAAGCTTGAGGGCGTGCTGATTGGCGCGGCCGGTCGCTTTGGCAACAGCCTGAAGATCCGTCCGCCGCTGTGCTTCAGTCGCGATGATGCAGATTTCTTCCTCGAACGGCTGGCGAAAGTCATGGGCCGCCTGAACGGATAGTCTAACCGACAGGGCAAACATCCAGTTTGTTTGCCCTCGGCGTGCAGGTATATTAACGGCATCAGCGACTTCAGGGAGAGTAACCAGCGTTCATGTCGAAGAGAAAAGAAGACCGTCAGCAACAGATCCTGCGCGAACTGGCTGAGACCCCGACCCTGCGGATTGGGGATATGGCGCGCACCCACGGTGTCTCTACCGAAACCATCCGTCGCGATCTCGACGAACTGACCCGCCGGGGCGTACTGAACCGAACTTACGGCGGTGCGGTGCGGGCCATGAACAGTGAACCGACGGTCACGGAGCGCCACCAGCTGTTTACCGAAGAGCGCGAGCGCATCGCCCGGGACGCCGTCCATTGTATGCGCGAGGGCAAAATATTTATGATCGGCTCCGGCGCCACCACGGTACATGTTGCCCGCCGGATGGCCAGCGAGCTGCGGGATATCACGGTCATCACCCACGCCTTCGGCGTCGCAACGGTGCTGTCGATGAATCCAACCATCCGGGTGATCGTCGCTCCCGGGGAGTACTGCGCTACCGAAGGGGCAATGACCGGTGCGCAGACGCTTCAGTTCCTCAGCCAGTTCACGGCGGACTATACGTTACTGGGGGCCAGCGGTATCGCCGCCGATGGGCCAAGCGAGGCGTTAATCGACAGTGGAACGGTTTACCGGGCGATGATCCAGCGCGCCGCGAAGAGCATTGTCGTCGCCGACCACTCGAAGTTCGACCTCACCTATCCCTACCACTACGCGGGCTGGTCGGGCATCAGTCGTTTAATTACTGACCAGCCCCTGCCCGACCATCTCGCTACTGTACTCGGCCGGGAAAAGGTGGTCGTGGCGCGTGGTCATGCCGCTCCTGAACAGCAGTGACCCGCGCCGGTACGTTTACCCTTTGGCAAAATTGGCCTGGATCCGCTGCTGCAGATAATCCTCGGCGCTGATGGGCGGGTACTTTCTCTGCGGCCCGAGGATCTCGACATCTTTATTGGCCTGGCAGAAAAACGCCAGGCTGTAGCGCGGTCCCTGATATTCATGCGGCAGCGGGTTTCTCACCCGGTGGAAGTTAGACGGCAGCTGGTCGTCGCTCCAGCGCATCAGCATATCGCCGATATTGCAGGTGATCACCTCCTCGCGCGGCTCAATACTGGTCCACTGCTGGCTTTCGCGGTCTTTACCGGGACAAACCTGCAGTCCGCCCTGGCCGGGGCGCTGGAACAGCAGCGTCAGGCAGTCAAAATCGGTGTGCGCGCCGGCCCGCCACATCCCCTGCTGCGACTGCTCGGTCGCATAGTAATGCAGCATACGCAAGGTGCTCTGGTAGGTGTCACGCTGCGGATCGTGCGCGGTGGTGAAAAACGATTCCGGAAAACCAAGCTTCAAAGCAAAGCAGGAGAGGATCTTCATCCCCAGCTGCCAGCACTGCGATTCAAACCCGAGCATCGTCTGCTGAAATGCTGGCAACTCCCGATCGCTGGGCCAGCGCCCGGCCATCAGCGGCCGGGTGATCTGATACGACTCTTTTTGATCCGGCGTGCGGGTCGATGGCCGGACCTGCGCCTTGCTTTCCCAGCCGGCGTTGCCGGCCAGCGGATACTGGCGCTTCACCTCGTCGGGCAGGTCGAAAAACGCCTCGGTCATGCTGAACGCCTGGCGGATATCCGCCAGCGGAATACCGTGGTGGCTGACCTGGAAGAAGCCAATCTCCACCGCCGCCTCCCACAGTTGTTCGGCAATGTCATTTTTTCTTTCGGCAAAGTTCGACAGGTCGATACAGCGCACTTCGCGGGCGAAGGTCTCTTCGCCCTGGGCGCCCATCAGCGCCTCTTTTTCCAGTTCCTGTAAGGCGTAGCGTTGATTCTGAGTGGTTGCGTTCATCGTCATTATCCTGTTATCAGTTAAACAGCGGCGCGCTGTTGGAGGGTACGGACGGCCGCCAGCGCGTCGTGGCGCATCGCGTCAAGGTCGAGACCGGGAATGGCGTCGTCTTCCACGATGGGGCGGCCATTGAGCAGCAGCGCCTTCAGCGCGGCGCGCCCACCGCAGGCCACCGGCCCAATAGCCATATCGTGCAGGCCGAAGTAGCGCGGATCGTCCAGCCGGTAAATGGCGAGGTCCGCCTGCATGCCGACCTGCAGAGTGCCGCTCTGCGCTAAGCCAAGGATCTGCGCCCCGCCGGCGCTGCCCCAGCGCACCACATCCTCCACCGTGGCCGCATCGGCCCCACCCTCGAAGGTGCCTCCGGCGTAGCGCGGCTGCGCCAGCATCCCCTTGCGCGCGCGTTGCAACAGCCATGCGGCATGGGCTTCGCTTTGCATATCCGCCGCTTCATTCGAGGCAGCGCCGTCCACCCCCAGCGAGACCGGGACCCCGGCCTGCTCCAGCGCCAGCAGATCGGCGATGCCGCTGCCCAGCCGGCCGTTGCTTTGCGGGCAGTGGGCGATGCCGGTTCCGGTGCGGCCCAGCAGGGCAATCTCCTCCGGCAGCAGCTTCACCAGATGGGCAAACCACACGTCATTTCCCAGCCAGTCGTGCTCCGCGCAGAACTGTATCGGCGTCATGGCGAATTTCTGCCGCGCGGCGTCGAGATAATCGACGGTTTCCGATAAATGGCTGTGCAGCCGGATCCCCAGCTGGCGGGCCAGCTTCGCCATCTCCCGCAGCTGGGCGCCCGGCGCGGAGTGCAATATGGTAGTGGGCGCCATCACCACCCGGCGCAGAGAATCGGGCCGGGGGTCGTGATAGCGACTGACCAGCCGTTCGACATCCGCCATATAGCCGTCGAAGGTTTCCGGACGCAGCGCCACAGGCAGATCCTGTTCCACCGCCCGACCCTGGGTCGCCCCACCCCGGCACAGAACGATGCGCATCCCCAGCGCTTCCCCTTCGCTGAAGACAATCTCCGAGGTATCGAAAGGCATATCCGGCCAGTACAGGTAGTTGTGATCCGCCACGCTGGCGCAGCCCGAGCGCAGAAGCTCCACCAGGCCGATGCGCACCGCCAGACGAAAGGTATGTTCATCGAAAGCCGCGCGAAAGCGGTACGGCGTGGCGCTCAGCCAGGCCGTCAGGCTCTGGTTCAGCCCCTGCGGCTCGCCCTTCAGCAGCGACTGAAAAAGATGGTGGTGCGTGTTCACCCATGCCGGATAGATCACGCAGTCGCGGGCATCGATCTGTCGCTCTTCAGGCAGCGGCGTCAGGCTGCCGATGGCGGCAATCTTGCCGTCGCGGATGCGAATATCCGGCCCGGCCAGCCGCGCCGCCTCTCCGGGCAGACCGCTGAGGATGGCATGGGCATTTTTAATCATTAATGACATGGCGTCGCTCCTCAGGGTTTAACCTGCATGGCCTGAACAAATTCGGTGGTGTAGGCCTGTTTCCAGTCGGTGGCCGCCGCCAGCAGACCGGCTCTGACCATAAAGTCGCGGGTCTTCTGCCAGCGCGCGTCGGTCATCGTCCCCCAGCCCTGGCTGGCGGCATCCCCACCGTCGATCAGGTGATGCTCACGGATCTGGGTCACGCCCCAGGCGAGCAGATCGTCGGTCATTTTCGGGTTGTCCTGCTTAATCAACGCATTTCCCGGCGCCGGATTGTTGAGGTAACTCACCCAACCCTCCATTGAGGCGCGCACAAACTTCGCCATCGCCGCTTTCCGCTCGGCGATGGTATCCGGGCGGGCGATGAGAATGCCGCCGTAGGGAGGATAACCATGCTCAGAAAACAGGAAGAAGTTCGCCTTCACCCCGGCCTTCTGCACCTGGAACACCTCGGAGCTGACATAGGCCTGCTGGGCGACGGCGTCATCGACGACAAAGGGTTGAATATTGAAGGTATAGGGGCGAACCTGAGCGTCGCTCAGCTGATATTGCGCCTTCAGCCACGGCCACCACGTCGCCTGACCGGAGCTGGAGACCAGAAGCGTTTTGTCTTTCAGCCCCTGCAGGGAGGTGACATCGGCATGGGTCAGCAGCCCCTGGGGATCGTACTGAAAGGGCGCGGCAATGGCTTGCGCCTGGAAGCCGCGCTGAATGCCTTCCAGCAGCTGCAGGTCGTAACCGATTATCACATCGGCCCGCTTCGACAACAGCAACTGCATGCCGTTGACCTGGGGGCCACCGGAGCGGATCTCGACGTCGAGACCATATTTTTTGTACAGCCCAGTGGCCTGAGCCTGATAATAACCCCCCTGCTCCGCCTGAGCGTACCAGGAGGTCAGCAGAACGATTTTCTCCTCGGCCTGAACGGCCAGCGAGACACCGCCGAGAGCCATCAGGCCCAGCCAGCGAAAGCCCCGGGGAAGGCGTGCACGACTTTTCATTATCCCTCTCCTCTTCATGCCGGGAGAGGGGCGAGCAAACCACGGCTCAGCCTCCCATCCCGGTCAACATTGAACCGCGACATGGTGACTGAGCAATGTCCCGTATGGATAACCCGTACTGACCGCTTCTACTCACACTCAGCTATACAAAAACAATGCCAGATTTGATCGCCCACGAGCGGCCGCGAGAAATCGCCTGCGCCGCCGCCCACGGGTATGCAACCTTTGATTCATGCACACAAAAAACGCACCATTATGGTGCGCTAATGAATGATTTTAGTGCCTGCCCGGTCTCTCACAGCTGACTGAAGAGCATCTCCAGCTGGTTCAACATCATCGAGGCGGCGAGGGAAAGCTGGCGGGCGGGCGAGACGCACAGCGCCAGCGTGAAAGGCTTAAGCTGCGGATCGGTTAGCGGTACAAACGCCAGCTGGCCTGACTCGATCTCATCGAGAATATCCAGCCGGCACAGGATGCCGATGCCCATCTGCTCTTTGATCAGGGTGCGGATCATGTGAATGTTATTCGACACCGCCACCTCCTTCACCTCGTTGCCGCTGATGTTCACCAGCGCCTCCACCGGCTCGCTGATCATCAACGGGGCGGACGGCAGGATAAACGGGTAGTCGATGCACTGACTAAAGCGCACCGCGCTGCGGCTGGCCAGCGGATGGCCGGTCGGCACCACGATACCCATATTCATCTCGGCAAACGCCCGCACCTGCAGTTCGCGGGAGGTCTGGGGATTGAGCATGATGCCGAAATCCGCCTCGCCAGAGATCAGCGCCTGCTGAATGTGGATATTGTTGATGGTGGTCAATGTAAAAGAAATGTTGGGATAATGTTTATGCACCTCTTTGAGCATCGTCGAAAAAAAATGCCGGTTAATGGCATCGATGGTAGCGATACGCACATGCCCCCGCCGCAACCCGCGCAGGTCATCCAGCTGTTCGCAGACCCGGGTAAAGTCCTTTTTCCAGTTATTGGCCGCGTGCAGGAGCAGCTCCCCGGCGGCGGTCAGACGCAGCCCGGTGGGATGGCGCTCGAAGAGCGGCATCGCCAGCTCCTGTTCCACGCGCAAAATCTGACGGTCGATGGAAGACGCCGACACATGCAGCGCCTCTGACGCTTTACGAAACGATCCCTGACGGGCCACTTCGGTGAAATAGAGCAGAAATCGGGAGAAGGCAAACATGGTTTGGGTGCTCTCTTTTTTGCAACGGGTTGTGCGAATCAAAGCTCTGGACGCAACAGTTTTATCACAATACCGTAGCATTCATAGCGGAGAAACGATCGTTTCACCCATTTTCTTGCACGCCGGACAGTTTACCGCGAAGAGGAGTTATCTCTTCGCCGACCCTGGCCGCCCTGCAGACAGCGGAATGAGGGAGAGTAAACGGTAATGCACAGCCACGATCTTATTTCGGTCTCGGTCGGGGAAATACGCCCCAATGGAGAGGGAAATCTATCATTAATATTGCAGGCGGCGGCTGGGGAAATATTACCGGCCTACTCTGCCGGGGCGCATATCGATATTATTATTCCCGGCGTTGGCCCCCGGCAGTATTCCCTGTGCGGCACGCCTGACCGCAGTAATACTTATGAAATTTGCGTCAGACTGACGGACGCGTCCACCGGCGGCTCACGCTATTTGCACCAGCAGGTGAAATCCGGCGATCGGCTCGCCATTTCGCCTCCGCGCAACCATTTTCCCCTGCCGGAGGCCGGGCGCTACCTGCTGTTTGCCGGCGGTATCGGCATCACGCCTTTGCTGGCGATGGCTGAAGCGATTGCCGCCAGAAAGGGGGCGCTGGAGCTGCATTATTATGTCGCCAGCTCGCGCCAGACGGCCTTCTCCCCGCGCCTGACCCAGCTGGCTGCGGGCGGCACGGTGGCGATCCACTGTAGCGAGGAAGGCGCGTCGTTTCGCCAGCGGATCCCCGCCTGCTTAACCACACCCGATCCTGATACCGCAGTGGTCGCCTGCGGCCCGGAGGGTTTTATTCAGCGACTGCAGTCGGTCATGGAGGAATATCGCTGGTCGCCGTCGCAATTCGTCTTCGAGCGTTTTACTCCCGCGGCGGAAAATAATACTGCGGCGAAAAATGCGTTTTATATTGAACTGGCCTCCAGCGGGCAGCGCCTGCAGGTCGCCGCGGATCAAACCATTGCTCAGGTATTACAGCACGCCGGCGTGGAGGTGATGCTCTCCTGCGAACAGGGAATGTGCGGGTCGTGTATTACCGGGGTCCTCGACGGGATCCCCGAACACCGGGACAGCGTGCTGACGGCGGAAGAGAAAGCTGGCAACGACCAGATCACGCTCTGCTGTTCGCGGGCGAAATCGCCGGTTCTGGTTTTGGATCTGTGAGGAGACTGACGATGACCTTCCCCTCCTCTTCCGCACCGCTCGCCGGTATCAGCCGCGCCCGACTCCCGGCCTGGGCGCTGCCCGACGGCTGGCCGACGCAGGCCAACGGTGAACCGCTGCTGGCGGACCTGGCCTTTCGCGACGGCCGGATTGCCGCATTGACCCCGACCGACCAGCCGACTCCCGGCCTGTGGGACCTGGCGGGGGCGTTGACGCTCCCCGGCCTGCTGGAACCCCATGCCCATCTGGACAAAACCTTTACCATTGAACGCTGCCGTCCGGCGCAGGCCGGGCTGCTGGCGGCGATCCACGCCATGCACGAGGATCGCCAGCACTGGACCAGGGCGGATATTCAACGTCGGGCGTCCGCCGCGCTGGCCCGGGCGGCAGCAAATGGTGTGACCTATTTGCGTAGCCATATCGACTGGTTTACCGCCGACGCACCGGACGCCTGGCAGGAGATCGCCCGCCTCGATACCGTCGGCATCACCCTGGAGCGGGTGGCGCTGGTCCCGCTGACCCTGTTTCGCGATCCGGCGGACGCCGGGGCCATTGCCCGAACGGTCGCCACCAGCGGGGAGGGCTGCCTGCTGGGCGGCTTCATCCACTCCTCCAACTGGGACGCCGCCGCCATGGCAAACCTGCTGGATAGCGCGGCCCGCTGGGATCTGGATCTGGATTTGCATATTGATGAGGAGCTCAGCGAAGTGTCTCAGGGGCTGACCTGGCTGGCGGACCATCTCTCCCGCCACCCTTTTCCCGGGCATATCTGCTGCAGCCACGGCTGCGCGCTGGCCGCTGGCAGCGACGAACAGGCGGCGCCGATCCTGCGCCAGCTGGCGGCGCACGGCGTCACCCTTATCGCTCTGCCGATGACCAACCTGCTGCTGCAGGATGCGACGTTCGGTCGCACGCCGCGCCAGCGGGGGATCACGCTGCTGCACGAGGCGCAGGCCGCCGGCGTGGCCACCCTGCTCGGCTGCGACAACGTACAGGATGCCTTCTGCCCGACGGGGAGCTATGACCCGCTGGACACCCTGGCCTGCGGCCTGTTCAGCGCCCAGCTCAGCGACCTGTTTGACCGGCAGTCGCGGCTGATCTGCGATCGCGCGGCGCTAACCGGTTCGCCGGCAGACGCGGCGCCCTTTGCCATCGGCGCGGCGGCCAGCGTGGTGATTTTCCCGGGTAGCGACCGTTTTACCTGGCCTTTAAACAGCGCCGCCCGTCTGGTGGTTAACCACGGCAGGTTAACCCACCGGCGCGTGTGGCAAGAGGAGATGGCACATGAGTCTTGAAGCAGGCGCGGGGGCGCCGCTGGCGCGGTATGCCGCCTGGCGCAGAGCCGGCGATTTTATCTTTCTCTCCGGCATTATTCCGGTCAATCCCCTGACCGGCACCATCGTCAACGGCTTTCAGGATGTGCCTGAGCCGGTGCGGGAGCTGCTGGGGGCGACCGGTGAATTTTCGACCGATGCGAAACAGGGCCCGATCCTCGCCCAGAGCTGGTACGTCCTGGAAAGCATCCGCCACACCGTGGCGTCCGCAGGAGGGCAGATGAGCGACGTTATCAAGCTGGTGCAGTACTTTCGCAACCTTGACCATTTTCCCTATTACAGCCGGGTCAGGAAGCTGTTTTATCCCGACCAGCCGCCCGTTTCCACCGTGGTCCAGGTCAGCGAAATGCTGCCCGACGCCACGGTACTGATTGAAGTTGAAGCGACCGTCTGGTTACCCCAGCCAATTCACTCCGAGGCACCGCGATGATTAACGGTTACATTCCTGCAGCGCGCTTTCTCCCTTTCCTGAGCTGGACGGACGTGGCCGCCCTGCCGGATAAAAGCAATACGGTTATCGTCCTCCCCACCGGGGCGATCGAACAGCACGGCCCGCATCTGCCCTGCTCGGTGGACAGCGTGATATCTTCCGGCGTGGCGGGCCATGCCCTCGCCCGGCTGCCGGCGGCGATCCCGGCCTACGCCATCCCGCCGATCGTCTACGGTAAGTCCGAGGAGCATCTGCATTTTCCCGGCACCCTGACCCTCAGCGGCGATACGCTGCTGCATACCGTGCTGGAGATCGCCGAATCCCTCTATCGGGCCGGTTTTCGCAAGCTGCTGATGATCAACGGCCACGGCGGCCAGCCGCAGATCCTGCAAATCGCCTGCCGGGAAATGCGCCTGCGCCACGGGGATTTCATCGCCATCCCGCACGATGTGTTCAACGTACCCAACTGCGAAAAACAGTTTCTCAGCCCGCATGAACAGCGGATGGCGATGCACGCCGGACATAGCGAAACGGCGCTGATGCTGGCGCTGGCCCCGGAGTGCGTTCATATGGAGCGGGCGGTCGCCAACTTCCCGCCGGAATTCCCCTGCCCGACCCTGTCGAAAGGCCGCCCGGCGGCGGCGTGGGCGTCCTATGACTTTGGCCCCAGCGGGGTGATTGGCGACCCGACCCCGGCGACGCGGGAGCAAGGCGAAGGGCTTCTCGACTCCCTCGCCGCCAGCTGGGCGCAAGCGATCATCGAGATCCACCGCATGGCCTGGGTCGAACGTCACGAACCGACCTGGGGCAAACAGCACTGGCACGGCTTTGTGCAGTCCCACCCCCCCTCTTTCGCTGCTGAATCCAAGGAGCCATGATGAATACCAGACCGACGCTCGTTTTTACCCTGCTGACCGTGGCCGCCCTCGCGACCTCAGCCTCCTGCTTCGCGGCGGAGAAGTTTACGTTTCTCACCAACTGGTATGCCCAGGCCGAGCACGGCGGGTTTTACCAGGCCCAGGCCACCGGGCTGTATCAGCACGCCGGTCTCGATGTCGAGATTAAAATGGGCGGTCCGCAGATCAACGTCATGCAGTTGATGGCTGCCGGTCAGGCCGATTGTACCCTTGGCGACAACGGTCAGGCGCTGGAGACCTGGCAGGCCGGGGTGCATGCGGTGACCGTCGCTACCGTGTTCCAGCACTCGCCGACGGTGTTTATCACTCATAACAAAGTGGAGAACCCGGCGGAGCTTAAAGACAAAACCTTCCTGCTCGCTACCGAGGCCTATACCTCTTTCTGGCCGTGGGCGAAGAGCGAGCTGGGTCTGGCTGGCAGCAAAGTGCGCCCCTATACCTTTAACGTTCAGCCGTTCCTCGCCGATAAAAACCTGGTGCAGCAGGGCTACGTGACCTCCGAGCCGTTCTCCGTCGCCAAAGGCGGGCAGCCGTTCTATGTCTATCCGCTCAGCGACTGGGGCTACCCGCCCTACGGCAACTCGATTATCTGTATGGCGGATACCATCCGCAAACGTCCGGCGGCGGTGGCGGCCTTCGTCAAAGCCTCCATGGAGGGCTGGAAAAGCTACCTGCAGGATCCCGCCCCCGGCAACCGCCTGATCGGTAAAGCAAATCCGCAAATGGGCGCCGAGCAGATCGCCTTTGGTATTGCCCAGATGAAGCAGTACCAGCTGGTGACTGGCGGCGATGCAAAGACCGGCGGCATCGGCATCATCACCGAGCCGCGGCTGAAGAAAACCTGGGACATGCTGGTGAAAAACAAGCTGATCGACGCCAGCAAGGTGCCGTTTGAGCAGACTTACACCCTGGAGATGGTCAAAGACGCCGGAGTGATGCCATGAATACCGCCCCGAAACTGACCGTGATGAGCGACACCCGCTTTATGCCCGCCTCTGCCACCCCGGCCATCGAGGTGCTGTCGGCGGAGAAGATCTACAGCAACGGTACCCGGGCGCTGCTGCCCGTCAACCTGACCATCAATCAGGGGGAGTTTATTACCCTGCTCGGCCCGTCCGGCTGCGGGAAGAGTACGCTGCTGAAGATGGTCGCCGGCCTGGTGGAGCCCAGCGACGGCAAGCTGATGCTGTGGCGGCGCGACAGCCGGGAGAAAGCCCAGCATCCGCTGTCGTTCGTCTTCCAGGAAGCCACCCTGATGCCGTGGAGCAGCGTGCGCAATAACGTCAGGTTGCCGCTGGATCTGGCCGGCGTGCCGCGGGCGGAAGGTAATACCCGGGTGAGTGAAGTCCTTGAGCTGGTGGGGCTGGGCAAATTCGCCGACGTCCTGCCGCGCGAACTCTCCGGCGGCATGCAAATGCGCGTCTCCATCGCCCGCGGCCTGGTCACCCGGCCAAAGCTGCTGCTGATGGATGAGCCCTTCGGCGCGCTCGATGAAATTACGCGTAACAAACTCGACAGCGACCTGTTGCGTCTCTGGCAGGAGCAGAACCTGACGGTGGTGTTCGTCACCCACTCGATCCACGAAGCGGTGTTTCTCTCACAGCGGGTGATCATGATGGCGGCCCGTCCCGGACGGGTGGTCGAAGATATCGCCATCCGGGAGCCGTTCCCGCGCAGCGAGGCGTTCCGCGTCAGTCCGGCCTTTTCCCTGTATGCCCGTCAGCTGCAGGACAGTCTGTTGCAGGCCAGCCAGTCCGGTATGGAGTCATAATATGAAAAACACAACCTCAACGCCGTGGGTCCAGCATCCGCGTTTTCTCAAAATTCTCTATCCGACCCTCGTCGCGGTGGCGGTGGTGCTCCTGTGGCAGGGCGCGGTGAGCTATTTTCGCATCCCGGCCTTTCTGGTGCCGTCGCCGCTGGTGATGCTGGAAAGCCTGTGGACGCATCTCACGCCGCTGCTGCTGGCGCTGCTGTTCACCCTCAAGATCACCCTGATCTCGTTTCTGCTGTCGATTGTCATTGGCGCCGCGGTGGCGTTTATCCTGGTGCAGAACCGCTTTGTGGAAACCGCCCTGTTTCCGTATATCGTGTTTTTGCAGGTGACGCCGATTGTCGCCATCGCTCCGCTGATCATCATCTGGGTGAAGGATGCCACGCTCTCGCTGGTGGTGTGCGCCACCCTGATGGCGGTGTTTCCCATCATCTCCAATACCACTCAGGGACTGCGCAGCGTCTCCCCCGGCCTGCTGAGCTATTTTCGCCTCAATCACGCCAGCCGCTGGCAAACGCTGGTGCGGCTGCGTATCCCCTCGGCGCTGCCCTATTTCTTCGGCGCGCTGCGTATTTCCAGTGGGCTGTCGCTGATTGGCGCGGTGGTGGCGGAGTTTGTCGCCGGGACCGGCGGGACCAATACCGGTCTGGCCTATCAGATCCTGCAGGCTGGCTACCAGCTGGATATCCCGCTGATGTTTGCCGCGCTGCTGCTGATCTCTCTCGCCGGGATCGCGCTGTTTGGCGTGATGTCCTGGGTTTCGCGCCGGGCGCTCAGCGCCTGGCATGAAAGCGAAGCCGTGCAATCTCATTAATATTTTGCTGACGAACAGGAAGAAAAATGATGACTGATGAGCAGCGTCAACACGCGGTCGCGGCGATCCAGCAGGCACTCCCAACGCTGGAGTGGACCTTACAGCCGGCGAAGATCAAACGGCTTTCCCGCGATTTTCACTGGTTCAGTCCGGTACTCACTGAGCAACTGGCGGGGAAACAGGCGGACGCGGTGGTTCGCCCACGCGACGAAGAGGAGCTGCGCCAGCTGGTCGCCGCCTGCGCGCAGCACCAGCTGCCGCTGACGCTGCGCGGCAGCGCCACCGGCAACTATGGCCAACTGGTCCCCCTCCAAGGCGGGCTGCTGGTCGATATGACCGGACTCAACCAGATCGTCGCCCTCGGCAACGGCACGGTGCGCGCCCAGGCCGGCATTCGTCTGGCAGACATCGAAACCGCCGCCCGCCCAACGGGATGGGAGCTGCGCTGCATGCCGTCGACCTACCGACTGGCGAGCCTGGGCGGCCTCTACGGCGGCGGGTTCGGCGGCATCGGCTCCATCAACTATGGGCCGCTGGCGGCGCCCGGCAATGTGCTCAGCGTCAAAGTGATGACCGTCGAGCCGGTCCCCCGCGTGCTGACCGTCCCGGCTCCCGAAGCGCTGCTGCTGCATCACGCCTACGGCACCAACGGCATCATTCTGGAGGTTGAGCTGGCGCTGGCGCCCGTGCACCAGTGGATAGAGCGCCTGGACGTGTTTGACGATTTCGCTGATGCGCTGAACTATGCCAACGCCTGCGTCCGCTCGCCGGGGCTGGTAAAACGTCAGGTCGCGCTGCTGGCCACGCCGATTGCCGATTATTTTAACCACCTCAACGATCGTTACCGCACCGGGCAGCATGCGGTTATCAGCCTGATCGCCGAGGAGAGCGAAGGACTCTGCGCCAGCCTGTTACAGCGCCATCGCGGGAGCAACGCCATCCGTCAGGCCAGCGACGAGGCCCGGACGCAAAACGCCTCGTTAATGGAATACTGCTGGAACCATACCACCCTGCATGCGCTCAAGGTGGACAATACGCTGACTTATCTCCAGACGGCGTTTGATCCGCTGCGCTATCCGCAGCAAATTTTACAGATGGAGCAGCACTTCGCCGGAGAGGTGATTTCCCATATTGAATTCCTGCGCGATATCGAGGGCAATCTCACCGCCAGCGGTCTGCAGCTGGTGCGCTATACCACGCCCGCGCGGCTCAACGCCATCATGCAGATATTTCGCGACAACGACGTCAAAATTAACAACCCCCACGTGCTGCAGGTTGAGGACGGCAAACAGGGCGTGATTCGCCCCGACGTCGTGGCGGTGAAACAGTCTCTCGACCCGGCGGGATTGCTTAACCCCGGCAAGCTGCGCGGCTGGGCGCTGCGCGACCAGCTGGAGCTGGACAGCAACCCGCTGGCACTGGCCACCCGCGAAACCCCCACGACCTGATCGCCCCATTCCGGGGCGCGCTAACCGGTCGCTGGCCCGCTTCTCTTCCTCCTGCCCGCGCGGCGAGTTTTTTTACGCCACTCATTCATATGAATGAGTGGCGTCTCTGTTTCCTCCGTTATACTCATCAAAAAAGCGACGATAAATTTATTATCACGGGTTAATTCCGCGGTTCAGTTTTCGTGTCGAATTAAATAGTTATTCCGAACACGCTCTGGCGGATTATTTATTACGCGCTGTCATTTTATTACAACTTGCCGATTACCGGCCTGAACGACAAAAATGACCGTAAAATGAGTCGACATAAATTTGCCCCTATGAATTAAGCACATGATAAAAACGTCGTAAATTATTTTTATTCAACACAGCAATAGTGAGGATAATATGAGCGATGCCATTTCTTCGCAACTTGAAAACATCATTACGATGCTGATCGCCATCAGTATCGCCTCGGAAAGACTGGTAGAGATAATCAAAGGGTATTTTCCCTGGCTTAATCTGGAAAATCAGGATCCGGTCATCGAAGGACGACGCAAATCAGCCCTGCAGATATTAGCGGTGGTTGCCGGTATTCTGACGGCGTTTTTGACCCAACCTTTCGTCGCCGGCAGTTTCTCGGCCATTAAACATCCGGACCTGATGACATTATGTATTGGCCTGATGGCAAGCGGCGGATCGGCGTTCTGGAACGTCATTCTTAATTATCTGTTGCAAGTGAAAAACCTGAAAAAGCAACAAGTCAGCAGCGTGAAAGCGGATCCAGTAGCCGATCCTGCCCCCCCTTCTCCGGTTTATCATGACGTGGTTCCTGGCGCAGAGCCGGTCAGCTCAAACCCCTGTTTCAATCCGGAGGGTAAATAACATGGTATGGCGTGTCGCAAAGAGTCTGCTGATACTCAGAGATCAGATTAATCAATATGCTCCGCATCGCAACAAGGACAGCGATGGCACCATTGGTGATGAACATCATGCCCACACCAACTCGGATCATAATCCGCAGGTGATAGATGGAAATATTGGTGTGGTAACGGCTATCGATATTACCCACGATCCTCTACATAAATGTGATGCTCAGGCGATTGTCGATGCGTTGGTCGCCAGCAAAGACAAACGAATTAAATATATTATCTGGAACAAACGGATCATTAGCGCTTCTGTCCAGCCTTGGGTATGGCGGGATTACCATGGGCCCAGCCCGCACGATAAACATTTCCACTTATCCGTGGTGCCGGTGAAAGCGCTGTACGATTACACCTTACCGTGGCTGTTATTTAATCCACATAAAGAATGATCCAGTTTTTTTCCGATTACCGTGAGGCGAATATGACTCAACAAATCGACATTGAGAAAATAAAAGCGGCACTCAACGCCATTGAAGAACTCGAACAGATTGCCCGTTCAACGCAGCCGGCCGATATTAAAAATTTTTGTGTGGAATATAACAAAACATGGAAAAAGAAAGTGGATACCCTGCTGGCACTGATTATTGATGAACCCATCAGTTCGCTGTTAGTTAAACTGGTGCCTTACTTACCCACACTGCTGGTGATTATTAACATGCTAAAGGCGGGCGTTGAGCAATATTGTCAACTGCATCTCGCGGAGGAGCCTCCCGTAGATAAATAATTGCCACCCATCCGGCCAGGGCCTGCTCAGGCACTGGCCTCCCTCCCCAATCCCCCATCTGTCCACGTTTCTCTCAACCCAACGCCGACCTTATCCTGCGCCGGACAGTCCCGCCATATGGACGATAAGCCCCACCGCAGCGGCGGCGGCCAGTACCCAGGTCAGCTTCCACTTATAACGAAACAGCAGCCCGGCGGCGCCCAGGGCAATGGCCGCAGACCACGGGTCGAAACCGGATGGTCCCCAGACGCTATGCCAGATAAAAAACAGCGCCAGATTCAGGATAACGCCCACCACCGCGGCAGTGATGGCGGTCAACGGCGCGGTAAATCCCACCTTATTATGGGTCGTTTCAATAAACGGCCCGCCGGCGAGAATAAAGATGAACGAGGGCAAAAAGGTAAACCATGTCACCAGGCACGCCGCCGCGATGCCCCCCAGCAGCACATCATCGACGCCCAACACCGCTTTGGTGTAGCCGCCGACAAACCCGACAAAGGTCACCACCATGATCAACGGTCCGGGGGTCGATTCCCCAAGAGCGAGGCCGTCCATCATCTGCCCTGCCGTCAGCCAGCCATAGTGGGTCACCGCCCCCTGGTAAACATAAGGTAAGACGGCATATGCCCCGCCAAAGGTCATCAGCGCGGCTTTGGTAAAGAACCAGCTCATCTGGGTCAGCGGATGCGCCCAGCCCAGCATTAGCGTAAGGGCGGCCATCGGCACCAGCCACAGCAGCATTCCGGCGATCAGCACCTGAGAGGTGCGCCGCCAGCTGAAAATGGCATGGGCCGGAATCGGCGTCGTGTCATCAATGATGGCGGCTCCGCCAGGGTGACTCTGCGCACGGTGGGCGTCCGCTTTGCCGAACGTCGTCGGCGCCAACCGTCCGCCGATAAAACCCACCAGTGCCGCGGCGAGGACGATCAGCGGAAAAGGAACGTTCAGCGCAAAAATAGCGACAAAGGCAGCGGCAGCGATGGCCCAGTAGGCACCATTTTTCAGCGCCCGCGAGCCGATGCGGTGCGCCGCCTGCAATACTATCGCCGCTACGGCGGGTTTGATGCCATAAAAGATCCCCGCCACCACGGCGACATCCCCCCAGACGAGGTAGATCCACGCCAGGGCGATGAGTAACACCAGCGAGGGCAAAATAAACAGCACCCCGGCGATGACGCCTCCCCAGGTTTTATGCATCAGCCAGCCGATATAGGTCGCCAGCTGCTGGGCCTCCGGGCCGGGCAGGACCATACAAAAATTGAGCGCATGCAGGAATCGCCCTTCCGAGATCCAGCGTCGGTTATCCACCAGCTCCTGGTGCATCATGGCGATCTGTCCGGCAGGCCCGCCGAAGCTGATGAAGCCAAGCTTGAGCCAAAAGCGAAATGCCTGCCAGAAGGAGACGGAAGCGACGACGGAAGGACTGTCACTCTGCGGAAGAACGACCGTTTTGCTCATGATTGCCAGACCTCATTTCACAGGACCTCAGTAAGCCGTCGAACAGCGAGCAAGCTGCCGCCAGCAGTTGGTCATCGTCCGTAATGGTTTCCCGCAGCCCTGCAAGAATGCTTTCTACCCCCGCCGCCTCCGGGGTCGGTACCCCACCGACGTCCAGGAAGTGGATCAACCGCCCCAGACTGTCGGGGATCACCGCGTCCAGCGCAAAGCGCCGGACCAGTACTTCGAAGGTCACCAGCGTGCCGACGTGGCTGAATGGCGCGCCGTCAAAATCAAAACCGACCGCTGTCGCCGGACAGTCCTCAGGCGCGGCCAGCCACAGGAATAGCGCCTCGTCGTCAATAAAGCGCCGGATAAGCCAGGCGCTGGCCAGACGATCGACCCACGGGCGTCGGCGGGTGGCCCACAGCCGGCCGCGAAAGGCGCCTCTGTCCAGCAGGCTCAGTTCGCCCGCCACCGACTGCGGCTCGTTCGGCGATAGCCGCTGATTAATGACCTGCTCGATAGTGGCCAGTCGCTCAGCGGCTTGCTCCCGGGCGGCCCCCGGAAAGAAATCAATGGCCTCGATCCGCCGGTAGTCACGCTGAATTTTACGCAGTTGTTTGAGCTGAGCCGCCAGTTCGTCGTTGGATAACGTCCCCTGCAGCGCCTGCAGATCCTGCAACAGCGCGTCGTACTGTTCACGACGATCGAATAGCGGCCTGAGCGCCTCTTCTTCCGCCGCCTCAATCGTGAAAACATACCCGGTCCCCCCTTCCGCGCGGATCGCCTGGCAGGTGCTGAGGAAAGTGTCATAGCCCTGGCGCACGTCGGGCAGCAGATAGACCCCATCGCGCAGGACCGCTGCCCCGCTCTGCTTCAGGGTTCGCCAGACACGCATGCGCAGCGTGGCTTGAGACGTTGTCAGGTTAAGGATCAAGAGATGCATTGTCATGTTGTAGAGATTACTACAGCATGTAGCGTCTGTGACGTTTTTACGCGCAAGGAGTCAGATGAATTTCAGCAATGCATAGCTGAAAAAAGCAAAAGACGGCCTGCGCAGCGGCAGGCCAGGCGCTAAGCGCGGGGTGGGGATAAGGGGCGCAGCAGCAGGGTCAACAACGCCACCGCAACCGGGACCAGGGAGCCCCACAGCACGGCGTTCCAGCCGAAGGCGTTGAGCAGAACCCCGGACGAAAACGACCCCACGATCATCACGCCGAAGACCAGAAAATCGTTGAGCGACTGAACCTGGGTCTTCTCTTCCGGGCGGTGGAAATCGATGATTTTCGCCGAGGCGCCGGTGAAGCCAAAGTTCCAGCCGATGCCGAGCAAAATCAGCGACAGCCAGTAATGATACACGCCGAGACCGCTCAGGCCGACCGCCACCGACGCGGCGGTGATCAGCAATCCCGCCGCCGCCATTCGCACTGCGCCGAAGCGCTGGATCAGCCGGCCGGTGAAAAATCCCGGGCCGTACATCGCCATCACATGCCACTGGATCCCAAGGTTGGCGGCCTGCTGGGAAAGACCGTGCATATGCATGGAGAGCGGCGCGGCGGTCATCAGAAAATTCATCACCATATAGGCCACCGCGCCGCTGAATACCGTGGTGGCAAAACCCGGCTGGCGGACAATCTCGCGCAGCGGCCGCCCTCCGCGCACGCTGGCCGCGGTGGGCTCCGCCGGCGTCACCCCTCTCAACAAAAAGGCGGCCAGCACTGCAACCAGCGCCTGAGCGAGGAAGGTGACGGCGAAGATATGTGCCGGCCAGAGGTGCATGGTGCCGGTGACCAGCATCGGGCCAATGATCCCGGCGGCCACACCGCCGCCCATCACCAGCGACAGCGCACGGGCGCGACGCGCCGGGGCGACGCCGTCGGTGGCGGCAAAACGAAAACTGAGCGCCACGGCGGCATAGGCGCCGCCAAGCATCGCGGCGAGACAAAACAGCAGAAAAGAATTCAGCACTACCGCCAGGGCGGCCGCCAGTCCGGTCACCATCCCGGCGCCGGTGCCGAGCCTGAACGCCGCTTTGCGGCCCCGCGTTCGCGCCAGCGCGCCGAAAGGCAGAATGGAGGCCGCCATCCCCAGCACAAACAGGGTGATCGGCAGCGTGGCCAGCGACGGGCTGGGGGCAATCGCGTTACCCACTATCGCGCCGGTAGCGTAGAAGACCACCGAGTTGGCGCCGGCCAGCGCCTGAGCGGCAGCCAGGCGAAGGATATTTTTGTTCTGCACCGCCAGCGGCAGCATGTGTTCTGTAGACATCCGTTGTTTTCACCGGTTTGAGAGTGGCGCCAGGCTGGCCGTCTGGCATCGCGCCCTGTTTGTTGGGTTCCCTGACCGTTACCTTAGCCGCAAAATACGCTTTTGCACCATAGCGAATCGCAATATTACCCGGCGATCTGGCCCCTCTTCTGCGTCAGATCGCCGGGCCGGGCTTCGCCGCCCGTTTTATTCCGGGGATCCGTCGCGCCGCGCGGCGGCAAATTTCGCCGCGATCATTGCGGCCGTCGGCTGGACGCCGCCCAGACTCCACTGCTCCGGGTCATGTTCGTCAATGCGGATCCAGACGGACTGACGGAACTGCGGATCGCCCTGCCCCTCAATCTCCACCAGCAGATCGGTCATCCGTCGCAGCAGCTCACTTTTCTGTTCCGCGGTCATGATCCCTTTAATGGTTTGCACGTTAACAAATGGCACGCTATTCTCCTTAGCATCTAAGTCTAAAATTCAAACTCAGAGTAGAAGGTCAATCTCGCGATGTCAAAAAATAAATCACTGCCCTACCTCGACCCGGCGCTGTGCGGCCTGGCGGAAGGGGCGAAAATCCTCGGCGACCGCTGGGTGCTGTTGATCCTCCGCGAGGCGTTTTACGGCGTGACGCGCTTTGAAACGATGCTGTCGCACACCCATATTACCCGCCAGACGCTCACCACCCGGTTAAAAACCATGACCGAAACGGGATTGCTCAGCAAAGTGCCCTACCGGGAAGCCGGCTCCCGCGAACGGTATGAATATGTTCTGACTGATAAAAGCCGTAGCCTGGCGCTGGTGCTGTTCGCCCTGATGGAATGGGGCCATCAGCACGTGCTGCACAGTGCGCCGCATATAGCATTGGTGGACAGCGCCAGCGGCGAGGCTGTCCATCCGGGGTTTATTACTGCCAGCGGCACCGTGGCGAGCCCCGCCGCCCTGCAGATCGTCAAGGCAGACGAACGCTAATAGCGCCGCTACAGAACTTTCGTACGCCTCTGGCGAAAGCCGCCGCAAGCGGGTATGTTGCATAGCCACGGTACCCGACGAGCGCGGGACATTTTTGTTTCATCGAACTGTGCGATAAAGGATGAAGGTATCCGGTGACCATTCCGACGCGCAGATCGCGCATGCTAAAGGTAGAAAATGTCGCTTCGTTCTCTGCGGGCTTTATGTCTGACCAGCTTTTTTATTGCCGACGTGCGCGACGGCCTCGGCCCGTTTCTGGGGATCTTTCTCACCCAGCGTCACTGGCAGGCGGAGGACATTGGCCTGCTGATGTCCGTCGGCGGTATCGCCGGCCTGCTGGCGACCCTGCCCGCCGGGTTCATCACCGACAGCTCGCGGCATAAGCGCTTGCTGCTGGCCGGGGTCTGCCTGGTGATCACCCTCACCACCCTGCTGCTCTGGTTTAGTCAGAAGACCAGCGTGGTCGCCCTCTCGCAAGTCGCCAGCGGCATCTGCGCGGCCTTTGTCGGACCGCTGATCGCCGGGATTACCCTCGGTCTTGCCAGACAGCGCGGCTTTAGCGCCCAGATGGGGAAAAACGAAGCCTTCAACCACGCGGGAAATTTCTTCACCGCGCTAATGGCCGGGGCTATCGCCTGGTACTGGGGCATCGGCGGCATTTTCATTCTGATGGCCTGTACCACGCTGCTTACCCTGGTCGCCCTGCTGGCGATCCGCGGCGGCGATATCGACGATGACGCCGCCCGCGGCATCGAAGCGGCATCCACGCCCTCCCTGCCGGGGTTTGCCATCCTGTTCCGCCATACGCCGCTGCTGATCGCCGGCGTAACCCTGATGCTGTTCCATCTCGCCAATGCCGCACTGTTGCCGATGCTGAGCATGCGGATCGCCGCCGCGCCCGGACACGTCAATCCCGGACTGTTTGCCGCCGCCACGGTGATTATTTCGCAGGTGGTGATGATCCCGGTGGCCATCCGGGTCGCCGGCAGCATCGACAAATACGGTTACTGGCGATGCATTCTGCTGGCGCTGGTGATCATGCCCATCCGGGCGGCGCTGGCGGCGTCCAGCGACGCCCCGGCGATGATGGTCCCGGTGCAAATTCTTGATGGCCTGGCGGCAGGGATTTTGGGGGTGGCGGTGCCCAGCTTTATCGTCTCGCTGCTGCGCGGCAGCGGGCACGTTAACGCTGGACAGAGCGTGGTGATGCTGATGCAGGGCGCCGGGGCGGCAATGAGTCCGGCGTTAACCGGGTCTATCGCCGGGCACTACTCCTTCGCCACCGCCTTCGGCGTGCTGAGCGTTATCGCGATTGTCGCCCTGATGGTATGGTGGCGCAGCGCTCCGCTGCTCACCGTCTCCGCGTCACCGCCAATCGGCGAGAGCGGGCAGTAACCTACGGCACAGCGACCTGAGGAGAGAGGAAATCGCCAGCCGGGTAGCAGCCCCCTGCAGCCCGGCTGGCGTATGAGAGGCGTTAATTCACCCGTGCTTGCAACGTAATGTGCTGCAGGGCGTTCGCCATATCTATCTGAATCAGATCCTTGACACCTTCGCGCTTAATAAACTGGCTCCGGTGCTTACTTTTCACCTCTTCAATACTTTTTTTGATCTCTTGCGCCGGTAATTTATACCAGCCGCGAGCCTGTTTCTCACCACCCATTTCCAGCCACAGCGATGAATAACTGGCTTTCACCAGATCGCTTTTCACGTGGTAATCGGAATCGATCGCGTAGACCGTGGTGATGCTGAAATAACGCAGGAAACCATACAGCACGCTCATGATGATATTTTTCGGCCGCGCGCCATGCAGCTCTTTAGTCAGCACCTTCACTTCGTCATTGGTGATATCTTTTCCGCCCTGGATGCCGCCAATATAGGCGCGGCCATCGTCGGTACAGGAAAAACAGACGCTATAGACGCGCCGGTCACCGAGAAACAGCTGCAGCATCAGCTCGCCCTCCTCCTGAAACGGCGACGCCAACAGTTTAACGTCAAGATTATCGCCATTTTTCAAAGGAATAGAGAACATCGCGCGACCAAAATCCGCCACATTGTACAGCTGCGGCAGGACATCAGGGTGAAACGTTTTCTCAATAAAATTCAGTGAACCGTGGGCAATATCCAGCTTGCGTCGTTTTGACAGCCGTTTATTGAGATACGCTTTAAACGGTTTATCCTCAAAAGGCACCAGCCCTTTGGTCACGGCGGTCAACCGCGCACACTGATATTTTGCACAAAGTTCTTGATATTCTCTGTATTTACCTCCTGCGAGCGAGAGCTCTCTGCATTTTCGTAAAACTTTTTTATAGTTTATTTTGACCTGACCGATCACTTTATTATGTTTACGCCATTCTTTGATGGCGCCTGCAACAGTATGTTCCATTGATTAAGATCCATAGATTCATCCATAATCGCGGCCATATTAACATAAAAGCTTTTCGTCAACGCTTAATTACTCCTTCGTTGTCCTTTCATTTAATATATACACAGGAAATCATTCTGTATGGTGATTAATAAAGCCTACACCCGCCTGTCAACGGTTATTTATAGTAGGGAAAGCCTGCCGCCCCGCGACTTAACGCTCTGTGCGTTCGGCGCGGAGAGCGGCTACATCCGCTGGCGGTTTTGCCCTATACTTGACGCTGATTAAAAACCAGCAACGATAGGTAACTTATGGAAATTGATCTCGACAACCTGGTCTTCAGCGGCCTGGATGAAGCAGAAGAACGCAACGCGGAGCGTCTGGAAGAAGCGGACAAAAAAGCGCAGGCGATCGTTGCCGATGACGATTGCGGCGACGCCTGCAAAATCTGATTGTCAAACCGGCCAGCAGGCCGGTTTTTTTTTGCCCCTCCCGCCTGCTCAGGTCGGCAAGAACCCTTTCAGCGTATCCAGCAGCGCCTGCGCCGCCTTCGACAGCGGCATATGCCCGGCATGGATCGCACCGACGCACTTCTCAATCGGCGGATCGCTGAGCGGGATGCAGACGGCCCCCAGGGAGGTCATCTGCGTTTTACACAGCGCCGGTACCGCGCTGCCCCCCAGGCCGCTGGCCACCATTCTCCCCACCGTCACCAGCTGGTGACTCTCCAGCGCTACGTCCAGCTGGCGACCGCTGCGCGCCAGCGCCTCCTCGAGCATCAGGCGTACCGCCGAGGGACGCTGCAGGGTAATAAAATCGAGGGTCAACAGCTCCTGCCAGGTGAGCTGCTTTTTCTTCGCCAGCGGGGATTGCCGGGGAACGATCGCCACGAAGCGGTCCACCGCCAGCGGGGTAAACAGCAGGTTGTGGGTGGGCGATGGCTCGAAGGCAATACCCATCTCCACTCGCCCCTCGCGCACCATCTCGATCACCTGCTCATTAATCACATCATGCACCGTGACGTTCACGCCGGCATAGCGGTCGCGAAAGGCCTTCAGCGCCTCCGGCAGGACGTTGGCCGCAAACGACGGCATCGCGGCCACCGAAATTTTACCCCGTTGCAGGGTAAAGCTCTGACGCATGGCCTCCTCGACGTTATCCCAGTCGGCCAGCAGCTGACGGGCCATCGGCAGAAAGAGTTCCCCCTCCTGGGTAAGGGTCACTTTGCGGGTGCTGCGCTGCAGCAGCGCGCCGCCCAGCGCCTCCTCTAACCCTTTGATGGTCAAACTGAGGGCTGGCTGCGACAAATTGAGCCTTTCGCTGGCGTGGGCGAAATTCAGAGTGTGAGCTACCGCTAAAAACGCGCGTAACTGTTTGACACTCATTCTCATTTTTCTTCCTGTTAACTAATTGAAAAAATTAGTTAACAGGAAATTAATTAAAATTCCAAATGAGTGGGTCACAAATTCAAAATTATCAAATCAGTCTCCAGCGCCAATGATAAGGCTATCGCAAGGCAGGAGAGACAAGATGGCAGGACTGGATAAACGCGTCGCCAGCTATGAAGCGGCGCTGGAAGGGTTAACGGACGGCATGACGCTGCTCGCCGGCGGTTTCGGCCTGTGCGGCATTCCCGAGAACTTGATCGCCGAGGTGCAGCGTCGCCAGGTGCAGGGGCTGACGGTGGTCTCCAATAACTGCGGCGTCGACGGCTTCGGTCTCGGTATGCTGCTGGAGTCACGCCAGATCAGCAAGGTGGTGGCCTCTTACGTCGGGGAGAACGCGCTGTTTGAACAGCTGGTGCTGAGCGGCGAGCTGGCGGTTGAGCTCACTCCTCAGGGAACGCTGGCCGAAAAAATTCGCGCCGGCGGCGCCGGGATCCCCGGTTTTTACACCGCCACCGGGTATGGCACCCCGGTCGCCGAAGGCAAAGAGGTGCGCCAGTTCGCCGGCAGGCACTACATCCTTGAAGAGGCGATCCGCGGCGATTTCGCGCTGGTCAAAGGCTGGAAAGCCGACTGGTACGGCAATGTGGTATATCGCCATACCGCGCAGAATTTCAACCCGCTGATGGCCACCGCCGGGCGTATTACGGTGGTGGAGGTGGAAGAGATTGTACCGCCGGGCGAACTGCCGCCCTCCGCCATCCACACCCCGGGGATCTATGTCGACCGGCTGATCGTCGGGCAATTCGAAAAACGTATTGAACAGCGCACCCTGCGCGCCGGAGGGAAGTGAGATGCTGACCCGTGAACAAATGGCGATGCGCGTCGCCCAGGAGCTGCGCGACGGCGACTACGTCAACCTCGGGATCGGTATCCCGACGCTGGTGGCCAATTACATTCCCGCCGGTATTGAGGTGATGCTCCAGTCGGAGAATGGCCTGCTGGGGATGGGCGAATTTCCAGACGAAGCCACGATCGACGCCGACATGATTAACGCCGGCAAGCAGACCGTCACCGCGCAAACCGGGGCGGCCATCTTCGACTCCGCTCAGTCGTTCGCCATGATCCGCGGCGGCCACGTTGACCTGACCGTTCTTGGCGCCTTTGAGGTCGACGTCGCGGGCAACATCGCCTCATGGATGATCCCTGGAAAAATGGTCAAGGGGATGGGCGGCGCCATGGACCTGGTAGCCGGCGCGCAGAACATCATCGTGGTGATGACCCACGCCTCAAAAAACGGCGAATCCAAACTGCTGCCGCAGTGCACCCTGCCGCTCACCGGCGTGGGCTGTATTCGCCGGGTGCTCACCGATCTGGCCCTGCTGGACATTGTCGACGGCGCATTTGTCCTGCGTGAAGTGGCCCCGGGGGTGAGCCCCGACGAGGTGATGCGTAAAACGGCGGGACGGCTGATCGTGGCCGACGATGTGCGCGAAATGCGCTTCAGCTAAGGAGAGACCATGACCGATATTGCCATTGTTGCTGCAGTACGCACCCCGGTCGGCAGCTTTCGCGGCGCCTTCGCCCCTCTTTCCGCCGTCGACCTCGGCGCCGCGGTGGTACGCAGCCTGCTTGAACGCGGCCAGTTGCCCGCCGCGGCGGTGGACGAACTGATTTTCGGCCAGGTGCTCACCGCCGGCTGCGGGCAGAACCCGGCGCGCCAGACCGCGCTGCGGGCCGGCCTGCCGGTGGACACCCCGGCGGTGACCGTCAATCTGGTGTGCGGCTCCGGGCTGAAAGCGGTTCAGCAGGCGATGCAGGCGATCCGCTGCGGCGACGCCGAGATCGTCATCGCCGGCGGCCAGGAGAGCATGAGCAATGCCCCCTATCTGATGCACGGCGCCCGCGACGGCCTGCGTTTCGGCCACGCCAGCCTGCAGGACAGCATGATTCTGGACGGCCTGTGGGACGCCTTTAACGACTACCACATGGGCATTACCGCCGAGAATCTGGCTGATGCCTTCGACATCAGCCGTGAGCGCCAGGATGCCTTTGCCGCCGGGTCCCAGCGCAAAGCGGCGGCCGCCATCGCCGCCGGACGCTTTCGCGAGGAGATCGTCCCGGTCAGCGTCCCGCAGGGCAAAAAGCCGCCGCGTGTCGTGACTGACGACGAGCAACCGCGCCCGGAGACCAGCGAGCAGCAGCTGGCCCAGCTGCGCCCGGCGTTTCGTCCCGCTGACGGCAGCGTCACTGCCGGAAACGCCTCGTCGCTGAACGATGGCGCCGCGGCGGTCCTGCTGATGCGCGTCGATAAAGCGCACGAGCTCGGGCTACCGGTGCTGGCGCGCATTGTCAGCTCAGCGGTCGCCGGGGTCGACCCATCGGTGATGGGCATCGGCCCGGTGAGCGCCTGCCGTAAAGCGCTGCAGCGCGCCGGCTGGACGCTGGACGAGGTGGATCTTATCGAAGCTAACGAGGCTTTTGCCGTCCAGGCGCTGGCCGTCGGTCAGCTGCTTGAGTGGGATAGCGAGAAGGTCAACGTCAACGGCGGCGCCATCGCCCTTGGCCATCCTATCGGCGCCTCCGGCTGCCGGATCCTCGTCAGCCTGGTGCATGAGATGCAGCGCCGGGGCGCCAGCAAAGGGCTGGCAACCCTGTGCGTCGGCGGCGGCCAGGGCATCGCCATGACTCTACAACGTTAACAGGAGCCACTATGTTTACACCACGCCTGGCGGTACTCGGCGCGGGACTGATGGGCGTCGGCATCGCCTGCCATTTCGCCCGTCACGGTCACGTCGTCCGCCTGTATGACACCGACCCGCAACGTCTCGCCGAGGTTCCGGCGGTGGCCAGCGCTATCCTGCGCGAGCTGGAGGCGAGCGGCCAGCAGGATCCCGCCGACCGCGACGCTGTGCTGGCCCGTCTGACCCCCACCCCGGCGCTGAATGCCCTGGCCGATGCCACGCTGCTGATAGAAGCGATCCCCGAGCGGCTGGCGCTGAAGCACGCCCTGTATGCCGAACTGGAAACGCTGATCGCCGACGAGGCGATTATCGCCAGCAACACCAGCGGCCTGCCGCCGGACTCGCTGGCGCAGGGCATGCGCCACCCTGAACGGCTGCTGATCGCCCACTTCTGGCATCCGCCGCACCTGATCCCGCTGGTGGAAGTGGTGCCCGGGAGCGCCACACTGCCCCATCTGGCGCGCCAGGTGAGCGACTTTTGCGCCGCCTGCGCGCTGGAAGCGGTGGTGCTCAATCGCGCCGCGCCGGGCTTTGTCGGCAACCGGCTGCAGTTCGCCCTGCTGCGCGAAGCGCTGCATATCGTCCACAGCGGCATTGCCTCTGCCGAGGTGGTGGACCAGGTGATGCGCGCCTCGCTGGGCCGCCGCTATGCGATGGTCGGCCCGCTGGAGGCAGCGGACATGACCGGGCTGGCGACGGTCCAGGATATCTGCCAGCACCTGCTGCCGGAGCTGGCCAGCGGGAGCGAGATGATGTCGCTGGTGGCGGAAAAGGTGGCGCGAGGCGACACCGGCGCCCGCAGTGGACAAGGCTTTTACCGCTGGGATGAGGCGCGGCAACAGCGCATCCAGTCGCGCCGGGAACATCAGCTTCGCTACGCCCTGAAGCCCTAGTATCGCGTTCTGTACCCCTACAATAACAATGAGAGTGAGAGTGAGACGTCGTGATGAGTGTGATAATTGCCCTGGCCGCACTGGCGTTACTGATGCTGGCGGCCTACCGTGGATACAGCGTGATCCTCTTTGCGCCGATCGCCGCCCTCGGCGCGGTGCTGGTCACCGACCCGGGCGCGGTCGGCCCGGCCTTTACCGGCCTGTTTATGGAAAAAATGGTCGGCTTTGTGAAGCTCTATTTCCCGGTGTTTCTGCTGGGCGCCGTGTTCGGCAAGCTGATTGAGCTGTCGGGATTCTCGCGGTCGATTGTCGCCGCCGCCATCCGCATCCTCGGACGCCGCCACGCGATCCCGGTGATCGTGCTGGTATGCGCCCTGCTGACCTACGGCGGGGTGTCGCTGTTTGTGGTGGCTTTTGCCGTCTACCCTTTCGCCGCCGAACTGTTTCGCCAGAGCGGGATCCCCAAACGGCTGATCCCGGCCACCGTCGCCCTCGGGGCATTCTCGTTTACCATGGACGCCCTGCCCGGCACGCCGCAGATCCAGAATATTATCCCCACCAGTTTCTTCGGCACCAACGCCTGGGCGGCCCCCTGGCTGGGGCTTATCGGCTCGCTGTTCATCATCATCTTCGGTTTGCTGTGGCTGGAGCGTCAGCGCCGCAAAGCGCAGGCCCGCGGCGAAGGCTATGGGACCGACCTGCAAAATGAGCCGGAGACCCCGGATGACATCGATCTGCCGCATCCGCTGATCGCTATCGCCCCGTTGCTGCTGGTGGGGGTGCTGAATCTGCTGTTCACCCACTGGATCCCGCAGTGGTACGGCGCCAGCCATGAGCTCACCCTGCCGGGTCTGGCGAAGCCTGTCGTCACCGAAGTAGGGAAAATCACCGCTATCTGGGCGGTGCAGGCGGCGCTGCTCTCCGGCATTGTGCTGGTGCTGGTCTGCGGCTATCGCAATATCCGCGGCCGGCTGGCGGAGGGGAGCCGGACGGCGGTGGGCGGGGCTATTCTCGCGGCGATGAACACCGCCTCTGAGTACGGATTCGGCGCGGTTATCGCCGCCCTGCCGGGTTTCCTGGTGCTGTCGAAAGCCCTCGCGGCCATTCCCAATCCGCTATTAAACGAGGCGATCAGCGTCACGGTGCTGGCCGGGATCACCGGCTCGGCCTCCGGGGGGATGAGCATCGCGCTGGCGGCGATGTCCGAGACCTTTGTCGCCGCCGCCCACGCCGCCAATATTCCGCTCGAGGTCCTGCACCGCGTCGCCGCCATGGCCAGCGGCGGCATGGACACCCTGCCGCATAACGGGGCGGTGATCACCCTGCTGGCGATCACCGGCCTGAGCCATCGCCAGGCCTACGGCGGTATTTTCGCCATCACGGTGATCAAAAGCCTCGCGGTACTGTTTGTCATTGCCACGTTCTATGTGACCGGCATTGTCTGATACCCGATTGAAGGAGTAATAAAATGAATTTGCACGGTAAAACGGCGCTGGTCACCGGCTCCACCAGCGGCATCGGTTTAGGGATCGCCAAAGTGCTGGCTCAGGCGGGCGCGCAGGTGATCCTCAATGGCTTCGGCGACAGCAGCCACGCCCGGGCTGAAGTCGCCGCGCTGGGTAAGATCCCCGGCTATCACGACGCCGACCTGCGCGACGTCGGGCAGATCGAGGCGATGATGCACTATGCCGAAAGCACCTTCGGCGGCGTCGATATTGTGATCAATAACGCCGGCATCCAGCACGTCGCCCCGGTGGATCAGTTTCCGGTGGACAAATGGAACGACATCATCGCGATCAATCTCTCCAGCGTCTTCCACACCACCCGCCTGGCGCTGCCGGGTATGCGCCAGCGCAACTGGGGGCGCATCATCAACATTGCCTCAGTGCATGGCCTGGTGGCGTCGAAAGAGAAATCGGCCTACGTCGCTGCCAAGCACGCGGTGGTCGGGCTGACCAAAACCGTGGCCCTGGAAACCGCGCGCAGCGGCATCACCTGCAACGCCATCTGCCCGGGCTGGGTGCTAACCCCGCTGGTGCAACAGCAGATCGATAAGCGCATCGCCGAGGGGGTCGACCCGGAGCAGGCCAGCGCCCAGCTGCTGGCGGAAAAACAGCCCTCCGGGGAGTTTGTCACCCCGCAGCAACTGGGCGAAATGGCGCTGTTTCTGTGCAGCGATGCCGCTGCCCAGGTGCGCGGCGCCGCATGGAATATGGATGGCGGCTGGGTGGCGCAGTAAGCCGCTGGCGCCGCGAAGATCAGAACATCGCCAGAAAGCGTTTCACTGTGCGTGAGCGCTCGAAGCGCCGCCAGGCGATGGCGATATCGGTCTTCAGCGGCGCCCCACTGAGCGGGTGATAGCTGACGTTCGGCTGTTGAATGCAGGTCATCGACTGCGGGACCAGCGCGAAGCCGAACCCGGCATTGACCATGCTCAGCGACGACGAAATCTGCGACGACTGCCAGGCACGCTCCATGTCGATCCCGGCGCGCAGGCAGCTGTTGTACACCAGCTCATACAGCCCGGGGGCCACCTCCCGCGGGAAGAGGATCGGCGCCACGTCGCACAGCTGCTCCAGGGCCAGGGTCGGCTGCGTCGCCAGCGGGTTATCGCGCGGCAGCGCGATGACCATCGGCTCCTCATCAATAATCCGCAGATTAAAGGCTTTACTGCTCTCGCACGGCAGACGGACGAAGGCGATATCCAGCTCGGCCTCGCTCAGGGCGGTCATCAGATTGGCCATATTGTCTTCCATCTGGTGCAGGGTCACCCCGGGGTGGTCGAGCTGAAAGCGGTGCAGCAACGTGAAGATTTGCGGATGGAAAGCATCAGAACTGGTAATGCCTAGCGACAGGCTGCCGTTCATCCCGCGCGCAATGCCCTTGGCCTTCTCCAGCGCCGCATCGCTCATGGCGAGGATCTGGCGGGCATCCTCATAGAACGACTCTCCCGCTTCCGTCAGCTCCACCCCGCGGGTTAAACGCCGAAACAGCGGGGTCCCCACCTCGCGCTCAAGTCGCTGAATTTGCTGACTTAAAGGAGGTTGTGAAATACCCAGTTCCTTGGCGGCCTGGGTGAAGTGCCGCGTCCTGGCGACGGCGACAAAATAACGAAGATAACGAAGTTCCATATCGAAAACGTCTCAAACCAGCATGGTTTCTATATTGGAACTGTGAGCTGAATCGGGTCAACATTTATTTAACCTTTCTTATATTTGTTGAACGAGGAAGTGGTATATGAATCACTCTGCTGAATGCACCTGCGAAGAGAGTCTGTGCGAAACCCTACGGGCGTTTTCCGCGCAGCATCCCGAGAGCGTGCTCTATCAGACATCGCTAATGAGCGCCCTGCTGAGCGGGGTTTACGAAGGCAGCACCACCATCGCGGACCTGCTGAAACACGGCGATTTCGGCCTCGGCACCTTTAATGAGCTGGACGGGGAGCTGATCGCCTTCAGCAGTCAGGTCTATCAGCTGCGCGCCGACGGCAGCGCGCGCAAAGCCCAGCCGGAGCAGAAAACGCCGTTCGCGGTGATGACCTGGTTCCAGCCGCAGTACCGGAAAACCTTTGACCATCCGGTGAGCCGCCAGCAACTGCACGACGTTATTGACCAGCAAATTCCCTCTGACAACCTGTTCTGCGCCCTGCGCATCGACGGCCATTTCCGCCATGCCCATACCCGCACCGTGCCGCGCCAGACGCCGCCGTACCGGGCGATGACCGACGTCCTCGACGATCAGCCGGTGTTCCGCTTTAACCAGCGCGAAGGGGTGCTGGTCGGCTTCCGTACCCCGCAGCATATGCAGGGGATCAATGTCGCCGGGTATCACGAGCACTTTATTACCGATGACCGCAAAGGCGGCGGTCACCTGCTGGATTACCAGCTCGATCACGGGGTGCTGACCTTCGGCGAAATTCACAAGCTGATGATCGACCTGCCCGCCGACAGCGCGTTCCTGCAGGCCAATCTGCATCCCGATAATCTCGATGCCGCCATCCGTTCCGTAGAAAGTTAAGGGGTTCACATGGACAAACAGTATCCGGTACGCCAGTGGGCGCACGGCGCCGATCTCGTCGTCAGCCAGCTGGAAGCGCAAGGCGTACGTCAGATCTTCGGTATCCCCGGCGCCAAAATCGACAAGGTGTTCGACTCACTGCTGGATTCCTCGATTCGCATTATTCCGGTACGCCACGAAGCCAACGCCGCGTTTATGGCCGCCGCGGTCGGACGCATTACCGGCAAAGCGGGCGTGGCGCTGGTCACCTCCGGTCCGGGTTGTTCCAACCTGATCACCGGCATGGCCACCGCGAACAGCGAAGGCGACCCGGTGGTGGCCCTGGGCGGCGCGGTGAAACGCGCCGATAAGGCGAAGCAGGTCCATCAGAGTATGGATACGGTGGCGATGTTCAGCCCGGTCACCAAATACGCCGTCGAGGTGACGGCGCCGGATGCGCTGGCGGAAGTGGTCTCCAACGCCTTCCGTGCCGCCGAGCAGGGCCGCCCGGGCAGCGCGTTCGTCAGCCTGCCGCAGGATGTGGTCGATGGCCCGGTCAGCGGTAAAGTACTGCCGGCCAGCCGGGCTCCGCAGATGGGCGCCGCGCCGGATGACGCCATCGACCAGGTGGCGAAGCTTATCGCTCAGGCGAAGAACCCGATCTTCCTGCTCGGCCTGATGGCCAGCCAGCCGGAAAACAGCGCGGCGCTGCGCCGTTTGCTGGAGGCCAGCCATATTCCGGTCACCAGCACCTATCAGGCCGCCGGGGCGGTGAATCAGGATAACTTCTCTCGCTTCGCCGGTCGGGTCGGGCTGTTTAACAACCAGGCCGGGGACCGTCTGCTGCAGCTCGCCGACCTGGTGATCTGCATCGGCTACAGCCCGGTGGAATATGAACCGGCGATGTGGAACAGCGGCAACGCGACGCTGGTGCATATCGACGTGCTGCCCGCTTATGAAGAGCGCAACTACACCCCGGATGTCGAGCTGGTGGGCGATATCGCCGGCACCCTCAACAAGCTGGCGCAAAATATCGATCACCGGCTGGTGCTCTCCCCGCAGGCGGCGGAGATCCTCCGCGACCGCCAGCACCAGCGCGAGCTGCTGGACCGCCGCGGCGCGCAGCTGAATCAGTTTGCCCTGCATCCGCTGCGCATCGTTCGCGCCATGCAGGATATCGTCAACAGCGACGTCACGCTGACCGTGGACATGGGCAGCTTCCATATCTGGATCGCCCGCTACCTGTACAGCTTCCGCGCCCGTCAGGTGATGATCTCCAACGGCCAGCAGACCATGGGCGTCGCCCTGCCCTGGGCCATCGGCGCCTGGCTGGTCAATCCTGAGCGCAAAGTGGTCTCCGTCTCCGGCGACGGCGGCTTCCTGCAGTCGAGCATGGAGCTGGAGACCGCCGTCCGCCTGAAAGCCAACGTGCTGCACCTGATCTGGGTCGATAACGGCTACAACATGGTGGCCATCCAGGAAGAGAAAAAATACCAGCGCCTGTCCGGCGTCGAGTTCGGGCCGATGGATTTTAAAGCCTATGCCGAGTCCTTCGGCGCCAAAGGGTTTGCCGTGGAAAGCGCCGAGGCGCTGGAGCCGACCCTGCGCGCCGCGATGGACGTCGACGGCCCGGCGGTGGTGGCCATCCCGGTGGATTATCGCGATAACCCGCTGCTGATGGGCCAGCTGCATCTGAGTCAGATTCTGTAAGTCATCACAATAAGGAAAGGAAAATGAAAAAAGTCGCACTTGTTACCGGCGCCGGCCAGGGGATTGGTAAAGCTATCGCCCTTCGTCTGGTGAAGGATGGATTTGCCGTGGCCATTGCCGATTATAACGACGCCACCGCCAAAGCGGTCGCCTCCGAAATCAACCAGGCCGGCGGACACGCCGTGGCGGTGAAAGTGGATGTCTCCGACCGCGATCAGGTATTTGCCGCCGTTGAACAGGCACGCAAAACGCTGGGCGGCTTCGACGTCATCGTCAATAACGCCGGTGTGGCACCGTCTACGCCGATCGAGTCCATTACCCCGGAGATTGTCGACAAAGTCTACAACATCAACGTCAAAGGGGTGATCTGGGGTATTCAGGCGGCGGTCGAGGCCTTTAAGAAAGAGGGGCACGGCGGGAAAATCATCAACGCCTGTTCCCAGGCCGGCCACGTCGGCAACCCGGAACTGGCGGTGTATAGCTCCAGTAAATTCGCGGTTCGCGGCTTAACCCAGACCGCCGCTCGCGACCTCGCGCCGCTGGGCATCACGGTCAACGGCTACTGCCCGGGGATTGTCAAAACGCCAATGTGGGCCGAAATTGACCGCCAGGTGTCCGAAGCCGCCGGTAAACCGCTGGGCTACGGTACCGCCGAGTTCGCCAAACGCATCACTCTCGGTCGTCTGTCCGAACCGGAAGATGTCGCCGCCTGCGTCTCCTATCTTGCCAGCCCGGATTCTGATTATATGACCGGTCAGTCATTGCTGATCGACGGCGGGATGGTATTTAACTAATAAAAAATAAGCTCTGACATGGCTTGCCCCTGCTTTCGCGCAGGGGCTTTTTTTTGGTTTGAGTGTAAGTGTAAGCATCCCGGGGAAACGAAGCATCAATACTTGAGGGCTTCTGGCGTTCCTACTTGCGCTTCTGGCACGACGTGGGCAATCTGACTGGGATGAAGGTCTGATTTGAGCGAGGAGCGGAAGTTCGGGAACGGGATAGCTCCATTGATGACTTTATGCTACGTGTTAAACCACAGGTAATGGAGTTGCTGCCGGAGAAAGTAGTATTCTTTAGACTGAGATCTTTTGAAAGGAACTGTAGTTGCTATAAAATTGAGGAACCAAATTTTTTAGCTTTTAAAAAATAAAATATTATCTCTTTTAGAAATTAGATAAGCAGGAGAAAAGCTATGATATCGGTAATAAAGGACCTATTTAGTAACCAAGTGGTTTCCGCAGTCATTCTTACTATCATTGGAGCGATTACAAAAAAGTATATTCAGTTTCATCGCAGAGACTTTTTTTCACGCTCACCCTCCGAGCAGATAAAAGCAGTCGAATGGCTTAGAACCTCTTCTGTACCCATCTCCGATCCGTTAGCAAAGGCGGAACAGCAGTTCCGCCTACAGTCGTTCGGACTGCATAGAGATTGGCATTTATCTTATAAAATCATATGCTTGAGCTCCGATTATGCACAGTCATTAATTCCGTCCTTGAAGGCAGTCTTGCGTTATCAGGGCATGTACACAATTACTAACGGGAATATATACCCTCATAAATTCCATAAGTGGATAATACCTTTTGTGTTAATATCGTTGCTATTATATATCGGTGCTGAGATATACAGAGGTTCTTCACAGAGTGATGGTATAGAGATTTTGAAATCTCTATACGTCGTTATTGTGGCTTTTATAGTATGGTGTTGGGTCGCTGCTTGTGCTCTGAGAGTATCAAGCATCAGTAAAAAGCTCAATGCCTATATCCCACCCGCAAACGATTTTAAATCCAAGACATACGATTTCAGTTCAATACTCAATAATAGATATCCCTAGCCTGGCTGATCTGCTTCCCGTAAATACTGATACCTGGCAGTAAGCGAGATCCGCTTCTGGCACGGCGCGAACTGTTAACTGAGCCAAAGGTCCGCCATGAGCGAGGAGCGGACATTTTTCTTCGTCCTCTACTTCGTCCATTCTTTATGCAG
Source organism: Klebsiella sp. HMSC16C06 (assembly GCF_001808325.1). Classification (NCBI taxonomy): domain Bacteria; kingdom Pseudomonadati; phylum Pseudomonadota; class Gammaproteobacteria; order Enterobacterales; family Enterobacteriaceae; genus Klebsiella; species Klebsiella sp. HMSC16C06. The sequence continues at coordinate 37,338 of NZ_KV793001.1, read as the reverse complement.
TAACGCATAGATGTATGTGTCGTCATACCTTTCTTTACCCTCCTCGTTTTCAAAGGAGACAAATTCTTTAAAACATCCTTCACGTCGCATAAGTAGTCGTTCGCATAGTTTTTGAGAGGAGTAATTATAATCTTCCACCCAGGCATACAAACGTCTGGCGCCTTTTACTTTAAATAAATAATCAAACAGTGCAGTAACTGACTCGCTTGCATATCCCTGATGTTCGTAACGTTGATTAAAATGCCAGCCTACTGACCAGGTATTGCTGTCTGGCTCGTTGCTATTGTCCGCAAAAAGATGTCCGATTAACGTATCGGTTTCATTTAGACAAACGGCAAACTGTGTTGGGTCAGAGGCTCGTTTAGCCACGTCGACCTCTGCCTCAGCGAGTGAATGTAACTTTTCATCCTTAAAGCAAGGAGTACGTGGTGAAGAGAGGTAATCGAAAAGAGCTGCCGCATCCTCTTCCTTAAAATGGCGAATGATTAATCTTTGAGTGGTAATGATGGTCATAATGTCCTTGATAATGTAATGCCAGCCAGTTCAGCAAGAAGTCTGCTTTAAACTGGCCGGAACACAGGGCAGAGATTAGCCGTTTCGGCTATTCCCCAGTCTGTATTTTCGCATGCCTGTAAATCGTGTGATCGTCACGAAAAATACCGGAACAAATAAAATGGCCAGTAGCGTTCCGCTAATCATCCCGCCGAATACACCGGTACCAATCGCGTGCTGCGTGCTGGCGCTGGCTCCACTGGCAAGCATCAGCGGAACAACACCTAATGTGAAAGCCAGAGAAGTCATCAGAATTGGCCGTAAGCGTAGCTTTGCAGCCGTCAATGTCGCGTCAATAAGGCTCTTTCCTTCTTTCATCAATTGTCTCGCGAACTCGATAATCAGAATCGCATTCTTGGCGGAAAGTCCAATCAGGGTTATCAGACCCACTTTGAAAAAGACGTCATTCGTCATATTTGTAACGGATACGGCCAGCACAGCGCCGAGCAGCCCCAGAGGAACAACGAGCATGACCGCGAAGGGAATGGACCAGCTTTCGTAAAGAGCAGCCAGCACCATGAATACCACCAGTACCGAGAGCACAATAAGACCCGGAAGCTGTGATGCAGACTCTTTTTCCTGTAACGAACTTCCCGCCCACTCACCGGCGAACCCCGGTGGTAAGTGCTTAGCCAGATTGTCCATTGCCGCCATTGCGGTACCTGACGATTTTCCCTGTGCGGAACTCCCGGTTATGCGTATGGCAGGATATCCCTGATAGCGTATCAGTTGCTGCGGTGCTACATTCCACGAAAGCGTCACAAAAGTGGATAATGGAAGCATCTGCCCCAGACGGTTTTTGACAGACAAAGCCAAAAGTTGTTCAGGCTGCATCCGGTATGGCGCATCCGCCTGGACGATAACCTGCTGAACTCGACCATTATTGGTATAGTCATTAACATAATTGGAACCTGCTGCAACCGAGATGGTTTGATTTATTTCATCAAACGAAACCCCCATGGCTTCCGCTTTTTCCCTGTCGACATGCAGGGAAAGGCTTGTTCCCTCACCAAGTCCATCAATATAGACATCGGTAAGGTGAGGATTATGATTTGCCTGTACAATAAGCTCATCGGCCGCCTTTTTGAGTGCCTGATAGCCTTTCCCCCCTCTGTCCTGTAAATAATAAGTGAACCCGGATGAGGTTCCCATATCAGAAATAGCCGGAGGCAGCAGACTCATTGTTACGGCGTCCGGCACGTTTGCCATTTGGGACTGAATATGGTCAGCTTCTTCCTGTGCCGTGGTTCCTTTGCGTTGTTTCCAGTCCTTGAGGGTGGTGAATGCCATGGCCGAATTTTGGCCTGACCCTGAAAAACCAAATCCCAGAATCATAATGTTACTTTCTACCGCCTGCCGATGGGCGATCTCCTCTTCAAATGTATCGACGACCTTAAGCGTCCGCTGCATCGTGGCATCAGAAGGAAGCTGGATTGAGGACATAAAATAACCCTGATCTTCATCGGGTATAAATGATGATGGTAAGGTGGACAGCCCGGCAAACAATGCCAAACATAATGCAGCGTAGATCATCATCATACGGCCAGTACGCTTCAGTACAAATCCCAGACCAGTGGCGTAAAACGAAGTCAGGCGATGAAAGTGAGCGTTAAACCACGCTGAAAATACGCTGCTTTTACCCTGATGAATACCATGTGGTTTGAGCAGGGTTGCACAAAGCGCAGGCGTTAACGTCAGCGCCAGGAATGCCGACAGTAAAATGGATATCGCCATCGAAATGCTGAACTGTCGATAAATAATACCCACAGAACCGCTGGCAAAGGCCATTGGTATAAACACCGCAGTGAGCACCAGCGTAATACCAATGATTGCCGGCGTAATTTCACGCATCGCTTCTCGCGTTGCATCCTGTGGAGACATTTTTTTGTCTTCCATCAGTCGTTCGACGTTCTCCACCACAACAATAGCATCGTCAACAATAATCCCGATGGCCAGTATCATTCCAAACATGGTTAAAATATTGATGGAATAACCGCTTAATAGCATTACGGTAAATGTGCCGAGCAGCGCCACGGGTGCCACAATCGCAGGAATAAGCGTACAGCGTATCTTGTGAAGGAAAAGCAGCATCACGAAAAAGACCAGAACCATGGCTTCAACAAATGTCTCAACTACCTTCAATATCGATAGCTTTACAAATGGAGCCGTATCGAAAGGCACGGTGAATGTCATTCCCTCGGGAAGCACACCGGACAGTTCTGCTAACCGCGCGCGGATACCCGACGCAGTACTAATCGCATTTGCACCAGGAGACAACTGAATGGCGGCTGCCGTTGCAGGCACGCCATTTTCACGGATGCCAAATGCGTAACTTTGCAACCCGGATTCCACGCGGGCAACATCTGCCAGTGTCACCCGGGCGGCTGAGACCTGTGATTTAATCGTGATATTGCGAAATTCTTCAACCGAAGAGAGCTGCCCTTTTACCGTTATTGGATAGGTCACCTCTTGACTGCTCGTCGCGGGTTCATCTCCTGTTCTGCCCGGTGAAACAATCACGTTTTGTTGACTGATGGCGCTTAATACATCCGTAACAGAGAGCCCATAGCTGTGTAATTTCATCGGGTCCAGCCATATGCGGAGTGCCTTTTCTCCGCCAAAAAGCTGGACTTTACCTACACCAGGTACGCGACGGAGTTCATCAGTAACATTCCTTGCAAAATAATCGCTTAAGTCAGCTTCCTGATAGGCTCCGCTTGGCGATTTTAACCCCACCATCATTAAAAAACCGGAATTAGCTGCCTCAACATTTATTCCATTCTGTCTTACCGACTGCGGCAGGCGGGATTCTACAATTTTAATTTGGTTTTGCAGATCCATCTGGGCGAGTTTGATGTCGGTGCCGGGTTTGAAAGTTACCGTAATTGACGCCATCCCTGTCGTGTCACTGGAAGATTCAAAATAGAGTAAATTGTCAACACTCGCAATTTCACGCTCGATCAGAGACACGACGGATGTGTTCATCACTTCCGGGCTGGCTCCAGGGTAACTCACTGAAATGATAATACCGGGTGGCGCAACTTCAGGGTATTGCGCAACCGGTAAACGAGGTATGGACAACAGTCCCGTCAGAACAATAAACAGGGCAATAACCCATGCGAAGATGGGGCGCTCAATGAAAAAGTGCGGCATCAGGTGTACTTCCAGTCAACATACAAAGGGTAAAAGTTCAGCATGGTTTTCCTGATAAAGAGGTCTCACCGTCAGTCGAAACCCGTTTACCGATATCCCTGAGCTGGGAAAATTTCTCAAGAAGTTGTGGTGCGTCATCCAGGCTTGTTGCAAACATCCACATATAGGTCATGACGGAATAAATATGTCCGGCATTAATTCCGGATTCCATGCTCATCCTGATAATGGTCATGGAAAAGAGAGCAGAAACCAGAAGGCCTATTGATAAATATCCCCATGCCTCTCTGTCGGATAACACCACGCGCAGACGGGCAAGTGTGTCATAATGTCGCTTAAGAGCACCAAAAGACGCCTTATTAACATAATCGACCTCTTTCTCAAGGCGATTATTCAGCCGTCTGTAGAATGTCTCATTTTTGCTGGCATAGCTTGAGACAAAACACATCAGTATTGCCACGATGATCAAACAGGCTATACCTGTCCAGAATTCAATCCATAACAGCATAATTGCTGCGCCGAAAAGGGAAATGATCGAGGTGATCAATACGGGCAGGTGCAACTCGAAGAAATCTACAAATTCACGTGATAGAGTGACTCTCGCAGCAATAGTCGAGTGATTAAGTGAATATTTTCGCTGGGATAATACTACAGTCACAGCAAGACTTGCGTAGATACGTGCAAACGTTCGCGTATCGACACTACGTCTGGCGGCTCCCATGCACCACATGAACAGAACCATCAGGCCATAAAGGGCCGCATGTGACGTCTGTCCGCCCAGGATGGCATTTATCGCCATGCCTGCCAGAACGGGGTAGAGCAGGAATGCAACGTTTTCAGCAATAACCAGCATGAAAGTAATACACAATTTCTTTCTGTGCCGCCAGGCAAGTCTCTTAAGTGAGATAGCAACCCCGGGGGCCATAGGTTTGTCGTTGCCTTTATAAATCATGATAAATTATATTAAACATCTGTGTGTAAAGGGTTCTGCAGTTGGTTTATTATGTCAGCTAAGTGAAACGAGACAGCAGAAAAGAGCAGTCATAAATCCATGTGCTAAGTGTAACGTGATGATGTCAATCGTGAATGGATGTTTTATGGAGGATATGTGTACTCACTCCTGAGGTTATGTATCATGTTGACATTGCATAATATCAAACCATTCTTATACATAAACATAAAGGTAGTCCGCAAAAGAAAACCATTAAAAAAAATTCATAATAAAAAACAAAATCATAGATATCTGGAAAAGTATTCAAAAGCAGATGCAATACAATGATGGTGTGTATAAACAGTAAAATCAGACCGAATGTTATTACGATGAAATTTTTAAAAACTCCAGGTTTTTTCTGAATAATAAATGATAATGCTGTAATGATTATCAAAACACGAATCAGTAATGATGAGGGTAATGTGGATTCTACTTTTTCATTAATTGAATGCACAAGGTAAAGCCAGGTAGATAACAACCCATATGAAACGATGCAAAATAAAAGTGAGGCCATCAAATTCTCGCGCCGGAAAAAACATTTAGTCAACACCATAAAACTCCTAAGACAAAGTACATATTGCATGAAACACTTAACCTGGTTGTAGATTATCACTTAGCGATGTTGATTAATTATTTATAAAATGTGTAGTGAATATGGAGAGCATGGCTGGTAAAATTTAAGGATAATTTCCCGATGAACTTTTCCAAAAAAAACCTGTCAAAAGACATTAAATTGAAAATTAATGTTTGTAATTGAGTTAAAGAACTTTAAGCATGACGATAAAAGTGCTTTCAGGGTAAAATGCATGTTGTCATCAGCACTGTGGAAGAAAATATGAACAACAACAATCTGATTATCGTCGCAGAAGACGATGATGACATCGCTGCCATACTGACAGGCTATTTACGTAAGGCAGGTATGAAAACCTTAAGAGCCGAAGACGGTGAGCAGGCAATCAATCTTACCCGTCTGAACAAGCCTGATCTCCTGCTATTGGACATCCACCTGCCCGTGTACGATGGCTGGAATGTTCTCACCACGTTAAGAAAGGAAACGAATGTACCGGTCATCATGGTGACAGCACTGGATCAAGACGTTGATAAACTGATGGGGCTACGGCTCGGGGCTGACGACTATGTGATAAAACCCTTCAATCCATCTGAGGTTATTGCCAGGGTTGAAGCAGTGCTTCGCAGAACCAGACCGGTTGCAGAGTCTACACATTCACGGCCTTTAAGAACGCCTTTTTTAACGATTTATCCTGATGAGTTTTACGTTGAAATCACTGCACAAGGTGAGGTTTCCACGCCAGTATTAACCACCACTGAGTTTAAACTTTTAACCTATCTGGCGAGAAACCCGAGAAAAGTCTGTTCACGTGAAGAGTTACTCGATGCGTGTTTACCTGAGGGAGACTCGCTGGATCGTACTGTAGACAGTCATATGAGTAAACTTCGGAAAAAGCTTGAACATGCCGGATTGAGGGGCATTCCGGAAAGCATCCGAGGATTAGGCTACCGGTTGGGTGACAAAAAATGAACAAAGAAACAATTCTGAGCCGTCAGATTTTGACATATATGTTGTTGTTAACGTTTGTTATTATTGCCATTGCAATACTCGGTTCCTACTTATTTTATAGTTTCCTGATTTATTACCTGCCGGGTGGAATGAACGAAGGTAGTGAAGATGCTATGACATTCCTTGACTGGATGTGGATTCTGATGGCGTCCATTACCAGTCTGGTCGTTGCACTTTTCTTTACCGTAAAGCTGTCTGCAAGAATATTCAACCCACTGAATGACGTTGCATACAGCCTGAAACAAATCTCTCGGGGGAACCTTAGTGCCAGAGCATTTAACAGCAGTTCTAAGTTGGGAGAGATGAATAGGCTCGTCAATGACTTTAATGAGATGGCTGAAAAGTTACAGACGCTGGATGCGCAGCGAAATTTATGGAATGCTGCAATTGCTCATGAACTCCGGACGCCGGTGACTATCTTACGTGGGAGGCTTCAGGGACTGGTTGACGGCGTTTTCGAACCAGAACCGTCGTTATTCAGAAACCTTCTTAAACAAACTGAAGGTCTGACCAACTTAATTGAGGATCTCCGCGTCGTGAGTTCGTCAGGAGGAGCAGGATACTCCTTGATGCTGAGTGAAGTCGATCTCAAGGCCACGATTTCAAATGCGCTTGATACCTTTTGGCCGGACTTTGATAAAAAGCATTTCAAAATTGTCACTGAGATTAACCATCAGTATTGCGTTTGCGATCCCTTACGCATTATTCAGTGCCTCACCGTTCTTTTTGATAATGCCTTGAAATATTCCACATCACAAACGCTTTTAATAAAAAATGGTATTACAGGAAACGATAATTTTATTATCGTTCAGGACAAAGGACCTGGAATTCCTGAAGAACTCCAGAAGTCCTTATTCCAGCCTTTTCAACGAGGAGAATACGCCAAAAATATTAATCCAGAGGGCTGTGGTTTAGGGTTGTCGGTAGTTAAAGCCATTATGTGCGCCCACGGCGGAGACGTTAGCTATAGTTTAACACCAGAAAATGGCTCACTTTTCAAACTCTCATGGCCTGTTTAAGGGCATGAATACACAGGCTCGATCGAACCTGTTTTAGCAACAGACAGATCCCACATACTGCCGAGTTTTGCGTCCCAAATTGATGGGGTGATTTTAAGTTTGCCTCTTTTGGGACTTAATGTTATTTCGCTGAAATAGATATCATCTCCTTTTAGCATAAGATCGACGCGGCAGTAGTCTATTTCTTTTGCTAAGTCCTGGGCGGCAATAACGGATTTATGAAATGATTCTGGTTCATCAACCGGCAATGGCGTGTTTGGGTATTCCATCTGAAAGGGTTGTAAATTCCACGCTTTGTCATAAACGTTAATGAATTCGTTTCCATCGCTGTCAGTAAAGTCGGCCTCGATAAAACATGCCACACCGTGAAAGCAATGTATTCTTATCATTTCCGGAGTTATATTCCGGTGTTTACTGGAAAATAGATCCAGATACATTTCGCATAGGATCACGGGTGGTATGTTTTTATACTGCCATTCTCGGGTCGTATAATACATATTCTTTTTAAGAGATAGTTTTAATTTGCTTTTAACCTTAGCGGGATCAATATTCGTTTTATCCGTGCATATGACCGCGCTACCACTATCATGATTGCATTTCAAAACAAATTTTGAGGGAAGTTTGTCGAAATCAATATCATCAACTCTGTTATAAACACCTACTAAAGGAATAAGCTTAATTAAATTAGTCCGTTTCTCAACATACTGCCTGACCAGAAGTTTATCAGCAAGCAATGTATAAAATGGGTTGTGGATAAATAAAATGCGATGGCAAATTTTCTCATTAAGCGTTACAGGGTTGAGTAAATCCGGATATGTGCCAGATATTTCTCTTAACCTGTCTGCATGAAATGAAATGTCATTAGTCAAAATTGCTCTGCATTTTCTCAACAAATATTCAATGTATTTGATTTGATAGTTTATTTTGTTCATAACGCCTCCGGTTCAGAAAGGAAATTCTGACAGAGGTTTGTTGATTTATTTTTTGCAAATTATGGAGAGTATATGGACCGACTTGCTTCTTTATTAACAGAAATTAATCCGGACCATTGTCCGCGCCTTGCACGAATCGGAAAAGTTAACTGCACTGAAGATCCGCTCTGAACGAAGAGCGGATCTTCAGTGCAAAAGAACAGCAAGGCCCGCCTTTGTGATTAATACTGCCTTATCTACAACTGCTGAGTTACCCAGCTACCATTTTCAGCGAAAAATACCGTCGCATCGGCTCCATTTACCAGGGATATTTGAGGAGGCATGTGACCAATATCAACATCATAGAGTACGGGCACGGCAATATTCTCAAAAGCGGCCTTAAGGGCATCCTGATAATTATGTTTAGTCGGGTCGCTTACGTCGGGTGCAGCACTTCTGCCGATAAGAACACCATTTAAGTTATCAAACCAACCCTGTAATCGTAAGCTAAATAATGCGCGTGTAAATTCACAGGGAGCCATTTCCACATTTTCAAAATAGAGGATTATTCCTTGAGGGCTATTGCTCGCCTTGAACAAGGGCACATTCCCGAATGGTGTACCTGCTAACCTGGATATTATTTCGAGGCAGCCGCCGATCAGTTTCCCGCTGAATGTCAGAGAAGATGTAACACCATCAAGGCGTTTCCACTGTGTTTTTTGGGTCAGATTGAAACCTCCGTCTGACGCTGTTCCCCATTGATTTTCATCCGCTTGAAATGCTGTTGAAGAGTACTGTTTGATTACAGTTCCCCGATTCGATTCCAGAATTTCCCATACGGCCTGAGTGGTGGCATCTAACTTTTGAGCGCCAAGATCCATGAGGTTCGGCCCATGCAAAGTAGCCCAGCCCGATATCGTCGTCAGTGGGAAATGAAGTGTACTAAGATCTGAAAAGCCCACAAACCATTTTGGTTTAGACCGGGACAACAGATCAAAATCAATCAAATCAAGTAATTCCATCGCCAAATCACCGCCCCAAGGTGGCATAACAGCTTTTATATCTGGGTCAGTAAGATAAGACATTAATTCTTCAACGCGAGAAAATTTAGTGGCGCTTTTATTTTTGTGCTGCGAGCGTAAGCAGCGTCCTTCGCGGACCTGGTAACCTCTTTTCTTTAGGTTTTTTATGGCGAGTTCCAGTCTGGGATGCAGATGTTCAGGTACGCCAGAAGAGGGAGCGGTTACACCAATAACATCTCCTGGAGCCAGCCTGGGTGGAAAGAGGATACTCATGGATAGATCCTTTTCAGAACATATAATTCCATAATCCATAAATAAAGCCAGGATGTAAAATCAACAGGCAAACACTCCGCTTGTTTTTTCTGTGAACCTAAAAAAGGTCTGCTCATGGCACCCAAGGAACTTTACCGGCGTAGATGATGCGTAAGGCGACTAATCCTCAAAAGTGCTTACTGCTTATTCGCGGGACCGCCGGCTGATTTGGGTTGGATCTTGACGACTACTCTTTTAGCTATTCCCGGTTTCCCCTTTTCAAAGCGCCATTTACTCATCATTTTCTCGATGATTTTATGTTCAAACTCCGGAGTCGTTGTCGATTCCAGTATCTTAACATTCTGAACTCTGCCATCTGAATCAACATCATACTGAATCCGCAGAGCATTCGGCAGGAGGTTTCCGTTCTTATCATGAGTGGTAATTGCTGTGTTTGCAGAGGAAATGCTGCCTGAAGCTGTGCTGGCGCTGGCCGGTATACCGGCGCAGAGTGCCAGGAACAATGGCAGAATCAGGGTGAATAGTCTGATAGCTTGCATAAATCGTCCGAATTCCAAAATTAACCATGAATCTTCACGTTACCAACGGCGCGAGTGACAGGCTACCAGATGAAATGATCAGTGAATACCGCGTCTTCAGCGGCAATCCCTTTGACCTCCTTACCAGGCGCTTCGTACCACATCCATTCCCGGGGTCGTTTCGCTATCAGGACTAGTGGGAGCTGAGCGAGTATATCAACGATTCCTTTGCCAGCTGTCAGCTACGCTGTCCGGCTCGTCAGGGAACATGACCGAGCTAACACCCTTAAGTGATGAGAGACGACCATGGAGTTCGTCCGTAAAGGTAAAATGCGTCGTGCCCGGATTATCAGAGATACACACTGGTACAGACAGGTGCCGGGTAACGGTCTCGAAGCGTGAGAAGACTTCGTCGTCACGGAGTGACTGGTAGCTGACCGCCGGGAGTAACAGGACATTCGCGCCAGCTGCCTGGGCATCATCAGCCAGATGCAGAATGGCGTCGATACGGACCGCTCCCACACAGACCATAACCGGGATGTCCCCGGCATGCTGTTTTGCCAGAGTGGCTACGCGCTTGCGCTGCTCCCGGGTCAGATAGGCGTAGCGTGCGGTTGACCCCAGGATGCCCATAGAATCAACCCGAGCATCTGTACGGCGGGAAAGCATATGGCTGAACCCCTTTTCATCCACGCCGCTGGCGGCTATTGGGGTTAATGGAAACGCCGATAACCGCTAAACATACCTGTTTCTCCTGAAGGATATTACTGCTGTTGTTCTTCGATGAGAGCAACGTCAAACCACAGGCCGGGCATCATTTTTTCCAGACCGTCGGTCAGCATCTTCCCGGCTTCGTGCAGTTTCTCCAGCGGCATCTGCGGCAGGCTTTCCAGAATGAACCACATTTGCTGAGCGTCCACGCCCAGACGGGTTCTGATCCCCTGTCGCCAGTTCCAGCGGCGGCAGGTCGCGCCGGTATCATCACACCAGATAACTTCTCCTTGTGAAGGATAATCAACGGCCGTTTCACCCTCTTTGACGGTATCAAAAGGCTCTGTTCCGTTTGCCACAGCCAGACGTGGTGAACCCTGATAGGCAGAGATATTCTCCCCACCAACCGGTACGGCGTAGCGGAGGCTCACGGCGTTATAAAGATCAACGATGGGATCGAGCGCGGGCATCGTTCCGTCACGTAATACGCGCTTACGTAACGCATCAGCTGAGCAAGGGGTGCGTTTAGGTTTAGCACCAAACTTTTGAAAAACGTCGGCCCAGGCTGTCAGATGAGATCCCGCCCATTCCGGTTCGCCGGCCAGAACGGCTTCACAGGCTTCCCGCAGCGCGATTTCTCCAGCGTCGGGATGAAGCACTGGCGCAGCTTTTACGCAGATACTGAGTGCCCGAAAACCTGGGGCAATACGATAAATTTCAGGGGCAATTGACGGAGAGACGGTTAACACGTGATAATCCTTTAATGACTAATTTATTCTATGATAATGACCGATGACCAAAAAAGTCAATTTAATGACCGATGCAAATGCTATCGTCAACACGGTGAATGAAGCCGTATCTCAGCGAATTAAACAGTATCGTAAGCAAAAGAAAATCTCCCTCGATGAACTCTCCCGTCGAGCCGGCGTCAGCAAGGGAGCGCTGGTTGAGATAGAGGGATGCCGGGCCAATCCCAGCATTGCCCTGTTATGCCGCCTGGCTACCGCGATGGGGGTTTCGGTGGCTGATTTTGTGGATGTCAGTTCCAAACCGACTGTGCATCTCATTGCTGAAGATGAGATCCCAGAATTGTGGGAAGGTGAAAAAGGCGGGAGAGCAAGACTGCTCGCAGGGTCGGGTGGGCCTGATATGACCGAGCTCTGGATGTGGGAAATGCAGCCGGGGGAAAAGTTTGCTTCACCGGGCCACACGGAAGGAACGCTTGAACTGTTTTATGTTCAGTCGGGCATGCTCACATTGGGGGTAAAGGACCATTTGTATCGGGTAAAAACCGGCTGTTCGGCAACGGCCAGAACGGACGTTCCTCATTTCTACGAAAACCAGGGGGAGAGCCCGCTGGTATTTATCATGACAGTACATGAGAAAACATCCTGAGTGGTTGCCCGGTATGCCTGTAGGGCTTGTCTCATCAAAGCAAGTTTGCAAGGAGTCGTTTAGTGGATAATCAGCATCTGCGTTTTACCCAAGGCCAGTTTACTGTCACAACCGATCCCGCCTTTTTTCAGCAGGAAGCCATTCACGATTACCTCTCGCAATCGTCCTGGGCGCCTGGCATTGATGCTGAAACGGTCAGAATATCAATCCAGAACAGCCTTTGTTTTGCGCTTCTGGATGGAACAAGACAAATCGGCTTCGCCCGTCTGGTCACCGACTATGCCACTTTTGGTTATTTGTGCGACGTCTACGTGCTGAACGAGTATCAGAAAAGTGGTCTTGGTCGTTGGCTGATTGAATGCTGTCACGCCCATCCCGTGATGTCACGCCTGCGACGGATAATGCTGGTAACCTCTAGCGCGCCCTGGCTCTACCAGAAGCTGGGGTATAACCCATTGAACCAACCTGATTTTGTCTGGCAAATCAATCGACCCGATATTTATCGTAAACCCGGGCAAAAGTAAGACTATTTTTTGAGAGTAATGATAAATGTTAATCCGTAGGGCCCGTCCCTCTGATGCAGAAGAGCTTGCCATTTTAGCCGAACGCACCTTTAGAAAAACGTTTGAGGCGGGTAATACTCAGAAGGATATGGAGCTTCACTGCCAGGCAAGTTATTCAACAGATATTCAGTTGCAAGAAATCCTCAGAGAAGACTGGATTACATTAGTCTGCAATACGAAAGCAAACTGATAGGGTATGCCCAACTGAGGTGGGAAGCATTTCCTCCCTGTGTAAATAGCATTCACGCCGGGGAAATCCTGTGTCTGTATATCGATGAACCTTATCATGGCAAAGGTTTTGCACAAGCGCTGATACACAAGTGCTTTGCTGAATTTGCGGCACAGGGATCGGATATTGTCTGGTTAGGTGTCTGGGAACATAACCCAAGGGCAATCTCTTTTTACCGTAAGCTTGGGTTTACCGAGGTGGGTGAACATATCTTCCAGGTTGGGACAGATCCCCAGAGAGATATCATTATGAAACGCTCAACGGGTGTTAGCTGAACAAACATTACGACGTCCGCTCTGGCACACAGCAGGCGTGATCGACACCAGGAGATGTCACGCGCTAGCGGCTAAGCGTAGCGCCGGCTCGGAAAATCCCGGATGGCGGCGCGTGGCGCCTTATCCGGGCTACGCGGTTGTGCCACTCTTGTGCCGTTATTTTGCCGGGTGGCGGCTGCGCCTGACCCGGCCTACAAAAACAGGGCCGCCCGTACTCTTCTGGTGGCATGCCCCAGGCCCGCGCCTGCGCAGCGCCGCCGGGCTGTTACTGCGCCTGCTGCTGCGCTTGCGCCAGCTGGCGGACGATCGCCTCGCGCCGCGCATCCCCTTCCGGCAGCCGGGCCAGCAACGCCTGCAGGGCTGCCACGGCTTCGGGGTAATCTTCATTACGCACCGCGCTCAGGGCCAGCATCTCCAGCACCGGCAGGCTGGTCGGCTGCCGCTGATGCAGGTCACGCAGCAGCAGCTCGCCCATCCGAACCTGACCGCTATCCCCCGCCCGCACCAGCGCGCTGGCGTAATCGAAAGCCGCCGCCGGGTCATCCGCCGCCAGATAATGCGCCCGGCCAAAGGCGCCGATCGCCGTCTCGCCATCGTTCAACAACAGGCCCAGCCGCCCAAGCAGCTGCCATCCGGGGAGATCGTTCGGGGTATCCTGCAGATGGCTGCGCAGCCCGAGCCGCAGCTCCGCCAGCTCATCCATACGCAGCGGCGCCGCCGTCGGGTCCTTAACCTGCTGCAACAGCGCAGGATAATGCCGTTCAGCCTGCTGCCAGAGCAGCACCTGGCCAATATCGCTGGTTTTCAGATACAGGCCCAGACTCAGAACCACCAGCAGCAGCGCGCCCGGAAGCAGCGCCCAGCGGCTTAGCGGCCGTTCGCCAGGCTGTGCCTGGGGCGGAATATCCGTCAGCAGCGTGCGCTGCAGCTCGACGACCAGCGCCGGGTTGTCCTCGCCGCGCTCCTGCGCCAGCTCCTGCAGGCGCGACTGGTACAGGGCGCGGTTGAGGGTATCGCGGTCTACCGCCCCTTTGCCCGGCCACGGGAAGTACAGCAGCCCCAGCGCGCCAGCCAGCAGCAGCGCGACGATAACCACCAACAGGCTCATCGTTCTTTTCCTTCTTTCAATAATGCCGCCAGCCGCTGGCGCTCTTCGGCGCTGAGCGCCGCGTCAGGAATGTCGCGACGACGCGCGCGGGCGATAATCACCCCCGCGCCCGCCAGCACGAACAGCCCCGGCCCCAGCCACAGCAGCACCGTGCCCGCGGTCAGGGGCGGCTCGTAGCTGACAAAATGACCGTAGCGGGCCACCATATAGTCAACGATCTGCCCTTTCGTTTTCCCCTGCTGCATCAGCTCGTACACCTTCTGCCGCATATCAGCGGCAATCATCGCGTTTGAGTCGGCGATGCTGTTGTTCTGGCATTTCGGGCAGCGCAGCTGGGAGGTGATCTCGCGGAAGGCCTGCTCCTGGGCCTCATCCTTAAACTGCCAGGTGTCGATGGCGGCCCACGCCTGGCCGGTCAGCATCAGCGCCAGCAGGATGACCATTGCACATCTCATCAGCCCGCCCTCCGGTTGTATTGATCCCACAGCGGCTGGAGCTCCTCGCGCCACACCCGTTCGTTCAGGTCGCCGGCGTGCCGCCAGCGGATGATGCCCTGACCGTCGATGAGAAACGTCTCCGGCGCGCCATAGACCCCGAGATCCAGGCCAAGCATGCCGTTGCCATCGTACAGGCTCAGCATGTACGGGTTCCCCAGGCGCTGCAGCCAGCTCATCGCCTTCTGCCGATCGTCTTTGTAGTTCATCCCCACCACCCGCACGCCCTGCTGCGCCAGGCCGTTGAGAAACTGATGCTCGGCGCGACAGGTTGGACACCAGGTGGCCCAGACGTTAAGCAGCAGCGGCTTGCCGTCAATCAGCGTCCGCCGGTCCAGCGTCTGGCCGGGGGTATTCAGCGCTTCAAGGCGAAATTCCGGCAGCGGTTTGCCAATCAGCGCCGACTCGAGGGTCGTCGGGTCATCGCCATCGGCGTTGCGCATCAGTTGCCAGAACAGCGCGGCGGCCAGCGCCAGAAACAGCACCAGCGGGATAAACAGTAGCTTCCGGTTCATGAGGCCTCCTGCAGCTTCTTACGCATCCGGTAGCGCGGGTCGAGCATGCAGCACAGACCGCCGAGGGCCATCAGTACCCCGCCGTACCAGATCCAGCGAACGAACGGTTTATAGTACAGACGCACCGCCCAGCTGCCGTCGCTCAGCTCTTCCCCCAGCGCGGCGTACAGATCGCGGGTCAGCCCGCCGCTGATCGCCGCCTCGGTCATCATCATCCGGCTGGCGGTGTAAAAGCGCTTCTCGGCATACAGCGTCGCTTCCGGGCGGCCGTTGCGGGTCACGGCAATAATGCCTTCGCCGCCGGTCCAGTTGGGGCCGACGATATTGCGCACGCCGTTAAACACAAAGTGATAGTGATGGATATCGATGCTGTCGCCGGGGCGCATCCGTACATCGCGCTCCACGCTGTAGTTCTGGCTGAAGGTGATGCCGATAACGGTCACCGCCACGCCGACGTGACCGAGCACCATCCCCCACTGGCTGCGGGTCAGGGTGCGCAGGCCGCGCCAGAAGCCGTGGCGATGGGTGGCCCGTTCGTGAACCTCCATCAGGGCGAAGATCAGCACCCACAGGGCCATCATCAGGCCTATGACCGCCATGGCGGTGATACGGTCCTGCAGCAGCCACGGCAGCGCCAAAGAAAGTGACAACGTCACCACCAGGGCAATAATCAGGCGTTTAATCTGCCTGGCGACGTCATCGCGCCGCCAGCGGATGAGCGGTCCCAGCCCCAGCAGCAGCGCAAAAGGCGCCATCAGGGCGGTGAACATGGTATTGAAGAACGGCTCGCCAATGGAGATGCTGCCGAGGCCCAGCTCTTTATGCACCAGCGGCAGCAGCGTTCCGAGGAGCACCACCAGCATCGCGGCCATCAGCAAGATATTGTTGCCAAGCAGGAACGACTCGCGCGACCACAGCGTATGTTCCACCCGCGCCCGCACCCGGCCGCCCTTCAGGGCGTACAGCAGCAGCGATCCGCCGATGGCGACAATCAGCAGTACCAGAATAAACAGCCCGCGCGACGGATCCGAGGCGAAGGCATGCACTGAGACCAGCACCCCGGAGCGCACCAGGAAGGTGCCCAGCAGACACAGAGAGAAGGCGGCGATGGCCAGCAGCACCGTCCAGGCGCGGAAACTGCCGCGCTTCTCGGTCACCGCCAGGGAGTGTAGCAGCGCGGTCCCCACCAGCCACGGCATAAACGAGGCGTTTTCCACCGGGTCCCAGAACCACCAGCCGCCCCAGCCCAGTTCGTAATAGGCCCACGCCGAGCCCAGCACGATGCCGAGGGTGAGGAACATCCATGCCGCCTGGGTCCAGGGACGCGACCAGCGCGCCCAGGCAGTATCCAGCCGCCCCGCCAACAGCGAGGCGATGGCAAAGGCGAAAGCCACCGAGAAGCCGACGTAACCCATATAGAGGATCGGCGGATGGAAAATCATGCCGATATCCTGCAACAGGGGATTGAGGTCGCGGCCATCAATGGGGTACTGCGGCAGGCCGCGGCTGAACGGGTTGGAGGTAAAGAGGATAAACAGCAGGAACCCAAAGGCGATCATCCCCATCACCGCCAGCACCCGGGCGACGGCGTCGAGCGGCATCCGGCGGCTGAAGAGGGCGACGGCGAAGGTCCAGACGCTGAGCAGCAGGACCCACAGCAGCAGCGAGCCCTCGTGCGCCCCCCAGGTCGCCGCCACCCGATACCACACCGGCAGCGCGCTGTTAGAGTTTTCCGCCACGTAGCGGACGGTAAAGTCATTGACCACGAAGGCGTGCACCAGCAGCAGGAAGGCGCCGCCGATACAGGCGAACAGCCCACAGGCCAGCGGCCGGGCCAGGGCCATCAGCCGCCGGTCCTGCCGCGCCGCGCCCCACAGGGGATAGACGCTCAGGAGCAGCGCCAGCCCCGCCGCCAGACACAATAAAAAGTTGCCCAGCTCCGGCATCATGGCTGCGCCCCCGTTTTCTCCGGCGTCATGGCGTTTTTCACCTCCGGCGGCGTGTAATTTTCATCATGTTTGGCCAGCACCTGCTGGGCGGTAATATGCCGCTCGCCGTCCAGTACGCCCTGGGCCACCACGCCCTGCCCTTCACGAAACAAGTCCGGCAGAATGCCCTTATAGCTGACGTCCACGACCCCGCGGGCGTCATACAGCTTAAAGCGCACGTCGAGGGTTTGCGGATCGCGCTGCAGAGAGCCCGGCTGAACGTAGCCCCCCACCCGCAGGCGCTGCCCGGTATGCGGCAGTGCCCGGGTTTCGGTTTTGCCGTAGATAATTTCCCCCGGGGTGTAGAACAGATCGATATTGCTGCTCAGGGCGTACAGCGTCAGGCTGACGGTCAGCCCGAGGCCGGCGAGCACCGCCAGCACGATATACAGCCGGGTTTTACGACGCGCTTGCATCCGCGGCCTCCTTGTCGTGTTCGCGGGCGGCAGCGATCCGCCGCTCGCGCGCCTGCTGGCGTCGTACCTCATGAAACAGCGCCCGCCGCGCCCACAGAGTGTGCACTGTCAGCAAGCCAAAGGCGGCGACCGCCACGGCCACCGCCAGCCAGACGTACACGGCATAGCCGCCCATATTCAGGAAGGCGGCGAAAGACGAAAAGGCGGGGCTCATCGGGCAGCTCCTTTATTCACCAGCGCCACCACCCACGGTCGACGGCGCTCCAGCTGCAGGATCAGGTTACGCAGGCGCATCAGGGTCAGCGTGACCGACAGCATGAGGAAGGCAAAGATGCAGATCCGCAGCGGCAGACGCATGCTTGGGTCGATGGTTTGCTGCAGGTTGGTCGAGCCCTGGTGCAGGGTGTTCCACCAGTAGACTGAGTAATGAATGATGGGCAGATTGACCACCCCGACCAGGACGAGGATCCCGGCCGCGCGCCCGGCCAGCCGCCGGTCGTCAAAGGCGTGCCACAGGGCGATGACTCCGGCGTAAAGAAACAGCAGCACCAGCTCTGAGGTCAGGCGGGCGTCCCAGATCCACCAGGTTCCCCACATCGGCTTACCCCATGCCGCGCCGCTGACCAGTGCCACCAGGGTGCAGACCGCCCCCACCGGCGCCAGGGCGGCGATCGCCAGGTCGGCCATTTTGATCTGCCAGACCACCCCGACGAAGGCCGCGACGGCCATCGCCAGGTACAGCCCCATCGACCACATCGCCGCCGGGACGTGAAGGTACATGATCCGATAGCTTTCCCCCTGCTGATAGTCCGCGGGGGCGAAGCCAAAGCCCCACCCCAGGCCGATGACCAGCAACAGCGCGCTCAACGCCGCCAGCCAGGGGATCCAGCATCCGCACAGACGGTACAGCCGCTCGGGGATCGCCAGTTGATGTAACGCTTTCCACATAGACGCTTACTCACACGGTTATGATGGCCGCACCCGCAGGCGCAGCGAATTATTGCACGGTCAGCCGCAGCGCGGCGGCGGTGGCGAACGGGCACAGGGTGGCGCTGGCGGTTAAGAACGCCGCCAGCATCGCCAGATAGCCGCTGACCGGGAGCCCAGCGGCCGCCGCCTGGCAGGCCGCGGTGGCGAAAATCAGCAGCGGCACCACCAGCGGCAGCACCAGCAGGCTCAGCAGGACGCCGCCGCGCTTCAGACCGACCGTCAGGCCAACCCCCACCGCGCCGAGAAAACTGAGCGTCGGGGTGCCGAGCAGCAAGGTCAGCGCCAGCACGCCGGCATCGTGCAGACTCATCCCCAGCAGCAGCGCCGCCAGCGGCGAGACGATCAGCAGCGGCAGGCCGCTCATCATCCAGTGGGCAACCACCTTCACCAGCACAACCGCCACCAGCGGCGTCGGCAGGAGCATCAGTTGCTCCAGGGAACCGTCCTGCCAGTCGTCGCGAAACAACCGATCCATCACCAGCAGCGCCGCCAGCAGCGCGGCGACCCACACCACGCCCGGCGCAATCTGCGCCAGCAGCTGTGGCGCGGCGCCGACGCCGAACGGAAACAGGGTGATGACGATCAGAAAGAACCAGAGCGGATTGAGGATCTCCGCCCCGCTGCGCCACGCCAGGCGCAGTTCCCGGGCCAACAGCGCTCGCATCATTGCCCGCCTCCCGCGTCGCCGCCGAGGCGCAGGGTGCGCAACGGACAGCGCAGCGGCCGCAGCGGCTGATGAGTCGTGAGGATCGCGCTTCCCCCCTGCCGGGCGTGCTGCTCCAGGCGGCGGGTCAGGGTTTCCATCGCCGTGGCGTCGAGCGCGGTGAACGGCTCATCGAGGATCCACAGCGGCGCGTCGGTTAACCACAGGCGGGTCAGCGCCACCCGCCGC
>NZ_KV793001.1:0-17727 GCF_001808325.1 Klebsiella sp. HMSC16C06 | reverse complement strand
CCCGCCGCTGTTGCCCGGCGGAGAGCTGGCTCAAGGGGAGATCTTCATAGCCCGCCAGGCCGATGGCGGCGAGGGCGCTTTCCCGCTGCTGAAGGCGGCTGGACGGAAAGAAGAAACGCAGGTTTTCATCGGCGGTCAGCGCCGCGTTGACGCCGGGTTTATGGCCCAGCCACAGCAACTGACGATGAAATGACTCCCGGACCTTCGCCAGCGGCTGCCCCTGCCAGCTCACCACCCCGCTTTCCGGGCGCGCCAGGCCGCAAAGGATCCGCAGCAGCGAGGTTTTCCCCGCGCCGTTATCACCGGCGACCTGCAGCAGCTCGCCGGCAGCGAGGGACAGCGTCAGCGCCGCAAATAGCGGTCGATCGTCAACGATGCAGGTCAGTCGCTCTGCATGCAGCATGAAGGCAAACTCCTTGATTCAGACAGTATTTTACGTCGTGGCTAAGTATGGGTTGCGCCGCGCGGGCGACGCAACCCTGACGATTACTGTCCGGCCCCCGGCAGCTTCGAGATATCGGCGTTGCCTAACGCCTTCTCATCGTGCGCTGCGGTCTCCTTACGCACCTTCGCCACATCGCTGGCGCTGACCGCCGGCGCATTGTTGCCCCAACTGGTGCGGATAAAGTTGACCACATCCGCCACCTGCTGGTCGTCCAGACGCCAGCCGAACGACGGCATGGTCAGGTTGGAGACCGCATCTTTCACCGCCGGCGTGGTGCTCCCGGTCAGAACGATATGGATAAGCGAAGTGGCATCTTCGGTCTGTACCACCGGGTTGCCCTTCAGCGACGGGAAGGCGCGTTTATAGCCCGCGCCGTCGGTGCGGTGGCAGGCGGCGCAGTTATCAACGTACAGCGCGGCGCCGGTTTTACTGTCGTTACCCTTCCACAGATCTTTCGCCACGCTGTCTTCCACCGGGGCTGGGGTCTGTTTGCCGCCGCGC
Organism: Klebsiella sp. HMSC16C06; assembly: GCF_001808325.1. NCBI lineage: Bacteria > Pseudomonadati > Pseudomonadota > Gammaproteobacteria > Enterobacterales > Enterobacteriaceae > Klebsiella > Klebsiella sp. HMSC16C06. The sequence continues at coordinate 16,781 of NZ_KV793001.1, read as the reverse complement.
GGCGGGAGCGACTTCAGATAGCGGGCGATGGCGGTGATGTCGTCATCAGAAAGATACTGCAGACTGTGCTCCACCACATCGCTCATGCCGCCGAAGACCACCGATTTATCGTTGCGTCCGGTTTTCAGGAACTCGGCCAGCTCAGCCTCGCTCCAGGTCCCCAGACCGTCGCGGTTTTCGCCGCGCAGGCTGGAGGCGACCCAGCCGTCAATCGGCGCATTGCTGCCCGCCAGGTAATCATCGCCTTCGCTTTCGCTGAGCGCTTTTTCCTGCATCGTCAGACTGCGCGGGGTATGGCAGGCGCCGCAGTGGCCCAGGCCTTCCACCAGATAGCGGCCGCGCTCCAGCACCGGGTCAACCTGCGGGTTGGCGACAAAGTCGCTCGGCGTCGGGGCGAAGATGCCGCGCCAGAACGCCAGCGGCCAGCGCATCGACAGCGGCCACGGGATGTCGGTGTCCTTGTTGGCGGCATTCACCGGTTCCACGCCATGCATAAAGTAGGCGTACATGGCGCGCATGTCCGCTTCACTGATCCGCGCGAACGAGGGATACGGCATCGCCGGATAGAGCGTGGAACCGTCTTTCCGCACGCCCTTACGCACCGCGTCGTCAAACTCTTCGAAGGTGTACCCGCCGATGCCGTGTTCTTTATCCGGCGTGATATTGGTGGAGTAGATGGTGCCGATCGGCGTCTCCATCGGCAAACCGCCGGCGAAAGGTTTCCCCGCTTTGCCGTTGGTGTGGCAGGCGACACAGTCCCCCGCCCGCGCCAGATACTCCCCCTGCTTAATCAGATTGCTGTCCGCAGGCGCCTCTTCGGCAAAAGCCGCGCAGCTCAATGCCCCAAGCACCAGGGCCGATAACCATTGCATTTTCATCATCTGCCTTCCTTTATGCCTGCACCAGGGGTCCCGGATTTTTCAGATACTGCTCGCGGATCGCCTTCGCTGACCAGTAGGCCAGCGCGGCCACCGTGCCGGTTGGGTTGTAGCCCAGCCCCTGCGGGAACGCGGAGGCGCCGATGACGAAGACATTATGCACGTCCCAGCTTTGCAGATAACGGTTAACGGCGCTGGTTTTCGGATCTTCCCCCATCACCGCCCCGCCGTTCATATGGGTGGTCTGGTAGGTGGTGGTATCAAAGTGGCTGTTGGCGTTTTTCGGGCTGCCGAGGATATATTTCGGCTTCATCGCTTTGGCGATCGGCGCCATCTTATCGAACATAAACTGCGCCATCTTGATGTCGTTTTCCTGCCAGTCGAAGGTCATGCGCAGCAGCGGCTGGCCGAAGACGTTTTTGTAGTTCGGATCAAGATCGAGGTAGTTCTGCCGATAGGACTGGTGCGCGCCGTGGGCATCCATCGACAGGTGATGGGTGTAGGTATCGGCCACCGCCGCTTTCCACTTGCTGCCCCACGCCGGGGTGCCCGGCGGTACCGGGAAACCGGAGATGGGCTTGGTCCCGGCCTGGTTGACCCAGAATGGAGAACCGCCGACAAAGCCCGCCGCGCCGTGGTCGAAGTTGTCGGCGTTGAAGTCGTCGACCCCGACGCCGTTGCCGCCCGCGCCGATAAACGGGTTGGTATAGGTGTCTTTGTCGAAAATGGCCTTGATGGTGGTCATGTTCTGGTAGGCGAAGTTACGCCCCACCACCCCTTCGCCGGTCTCCGGATTGTACGGTTTGCCGATCCCGGAGAGCAGCATCAGGTGCACGTTGTGGAACTGGAAGGCGCCGATAATCACCAGGTCCGCCGGCTGTTCCATTTCGCGCCCCTGGCCGTCGACGTAGGTCACGCCGGTGGCGCGGGATTTGTCGTCGGTCAGGTTGACCTTCAGCACGTTGGCGTTAGTCCGCAGCTCAAAGCGTTTTTCCTGGCGCAGCGCCGGCAGGATGTTCACGTTCGGCGAGGCTTTGGAGTACATGTAGCAGGCGTAGCCGCTGCAGAAACCGCAGAAGTTGCACGGGCCCATCTGCGCGCCGTAGGGGTTGGTATAGGAGTCGGAAGTGTTGGCCGACGGCAGGTTATAGGGGTGATACCCCACTTCCAGCGCCGCTTTTTCAAACAGCTGCGCCGACCAGGTGTTTTTCTGCGCCGGCAGCGGGAAGTCGTCTGAGCGGTCCGGGGCGAAGGCGTTGCCGCCGCGGCCTTTGCCGACCACCTTGCCTTTGATCGACCAGGCGGTCCCAGAGGTGCCGAACACTTTTTCCGCTTTATCGAAGAACGGTTCCAGCTCGTCGTAGGTGACACCGAAATCCTGGATGATCATATCCTGGGGAATGAAGTTTTTGCCGTAGCGTTCTTCATAGTGGCTGCGCATCCGCAGTTCGATGGGATCGACGCGGAAATGCACGCCGGACCAGTGCAGCCCGGCGCCGCCCACGCCGGTACCCGGCAGGAAGGCCGCCAGCTGGCGATACGGCACCGCCTGCTGGCTGGTGTTATGCCGGATGGTGACAGTGCTTTTCGACAGATCCTGGAACAGCTTGCGGCGGATGTTGTAGGTCAGCTCATCAATCACCTGCGGATAGGCGCCATCCGGCCAGGTGTCGCGCATCGGGCCGCGCTCCAGCGCGACGACGTTGAGCCCGGCTTCGGTCAGCTCTTTGGCCATGATTGCCCCAACCCAGCCGAAGCCGACGATCGCGACATCGGTTTTTTTCAATACGGTGGCCATAATTACGCCCTCTCCCCATTAATTGATACCGGCGGGAAGGGGTAGCGTTCGCCCCGTTCAACCCAGTCCATAAAGTCGGCGCGCGCGCCGGGAAAATTAATCAGCGTCCAGCCGACCATGCCTTTATTGCCGCCATGGATCGGGTCGCTGAAGAACCCTTCGCGGGTGTTCTGTAGCAGATAGGTGAAGAACAGCGAGGCCGGCAGCTGTTTGAACTCGGCTTTGCCGGATTCCCACAGGCCGAGCGCCTCGTCCTGTTGCTCGTTGCTCAGTTCAGCGAAGGTCTTGTGATACTTGTCCTGACACCACGCCTCGGCATCAGCGATCCCGAGGTTATAGATCTGTTTAGGCACCAGCGGCAGCTGATAACCCATCTCTTTCGGCACGTCGGGGTTGAAGGGCCCCTGCATATACCAGATGGAGCCGGTGGCGTAAGGGGTATTAAGCTGGCGGTCGATAAACTCCGGGACGCCGGCCTCTTTGGCGCCGGGACCGAGTTCATCCGCTGGGATCAGGCGCGCGACGGCGGCGTTGATAAACGCCCACTCACGATCGTTGAAGAACTGCGGCTTCCAGTCGCTGGCCGCCGCCGTGTTCCCGGAAGCAGGCTCAGACGCGGGGGCCGCCTGCGCGGTCGCGCTGGTGGCCACGCCAATGGCCCCTGCTCCCGCGCCGCCGATCACCACCGTCGGGATCAGCGCCATCGATTTCACCAGGAAATCACGCCTGGAATTGTTGGTTTTCTCGCTCGACATCATCACATTCCTGTCATTGAAAATTACTGTTTTTGTCGCAGACAAACCCAGTGAATGTCGTGCTGGAACCGATACCATTGCGCTTTCAAACCGCTTAGCGTCTGGCCCGGCCCGGCAAGTCGGATAAAACATCGCCAGAGGCGATATCATTTATAGGGTTATCGTTTGGATAGTAGACGATTCTCAACGAAACGCGGGAAATCGGAGAGAAATTCACCGGAATGTCATCGTGAGAAGGGTGCTGCCATAACCTTGAGGCGGTAAACCAGCGGCATTCACACCGCGCTGAGCTTACCCATGCGCCATAAAAGAGTGACTTGTATCACAAATGTTATTTTTTGTTTATGGTACATGGCAGATTAAACGTCTGTAAATACTCGTATTAGGAATAATTAAACATTTTGAGCTGTTAAAAAAGTTAATAACCGTTGTTAACTATTTTGCATCTATTTCCCGGCTAACGCGTTCAGCTGGCGATCCCCATCCACAGGAGAAGAGAAGATATGTTCGATCATGTGAAATTCGGCGCTAGCGACTATGCCGCCAGCAAAGCGTTCTTTTTACAGGCCCTGGCCCCGCTTGGCGTAACGCTGGTTGGCGAAGGCGAGCCGACCTATGGTGCAGAGCTGGCCGGCAGCGGTGATGCCTCTTTATGTCTCTACCAAAGTGCGGAAAAACCAGCGCCGCTGCACATTGCCTTTCGCGCCGACAGCCGCGAGCAGGTCGATGCCTTCTGGCAGGCGGCGCTGGCCGCCGGAGGAAAGGACAACGGCGCGCCGGGGGTACGGCCAAACTACCACGCCAGTTACTACGCCGCCTTTGTGATTGCGCCAGACGGGCACAATATTGAAGCCGTGTGCCATCTGGCGTCTTAACGGGCGGTTACCGCTGCGGAAAAATCCACACATCCTCCGCCGGGAGCGTCAGATGGCAGTGTTCGGCATCGCGCAGCGCCGTTCCGTAGGCGCGCAGCGGAAAGTCGTCGCCTTCGGTACGGAACAGGTACTCCCAGCGGTCGCCGAGGTACATGCTGGTCAGCAGCGGGAGCTGGAGGCTATTATCCTGCGCTGCGCCGTCGAGACGCAGGCGCTCGACGCGGATCACCGCCGTCGCCGGCTGGCCAACGCTGACCCCCTCGCCCGCTCGACCCCACAGCGTCCAGCTGGCGCCTTCAACCCTCGCACGACCGTTTTCCAGCGCCGTCACCTTACCGTGCAGACGGTTATTGCTGCCCATAAACTCGGCGGCGAACAGCGTCGCCGGGCTGCCGTACATCTCCTGCGGCGTCCCCTGCTGCTCAATGACGCCGTTGTTCAGCAGCAGAATACGATCGGAGATGGCCATTGCTTCATTCTGATCGTGGGTGACCATCAGCGCCGACAGGCCCAGCTTGATGATCAGCTCGCGCAGAAACACCCGCGCCTCTTCGCGCAGTTTGGCGTCAAGGTTGGAGAGCGGTTCATCCAGCAGGATCACCGGCGGGTTGTAGACCAGCGCCCGGCCGATGGCCACCCGCTGCTGCTGGCCACCGGAGAGCTGGTGCGGATGGCGGTTGCCGAGGTGCCCCAGCCCCAGCTGATCCAGTACGCGCTGCACCCGCTCTTTTATCTCCCCCGCAGCCACTTTACGCAGCTTCAGCGGATAGGCCACGTTGTCGAACACCGTTTTGTGCGGCCACAGGGCATAGGACTGAAAGACCAGGCCCAGGTTACGCTCTTCGGCCGGGATCTCGCTGCGCGGCGTGCCGTCGTACACCGTGCGGTTGCCGATGGCGATCCGTCCGCTCGTCGGTTTTTCCAGCCCGGCCACCGCCCGCAGTAGCGTGGTTTTGCCGCTTCCCGACGGCCCCAGCAGCGACACCACCTCTCCCCGGCCAAGCGTCATGGAAACCCCCTTCAGCACCGGGTTGTCGCCATAGGTGAGATGCAGATTTTCTACCGATAACTCAATCATGTAATTTCACTCCAAAGCGCAGGGCGATACCAAGGCCAATCACCACCAGCAGAATATTGATAAAGGAGAGCGCCGCGACGATATCGATGGCCCCCGCCGCCCACAGCGACACCAGCATCGAGCCGATGGTTTCGGTACCCGGCGACAGCAGATAGACGCCGGTGGAATACTCGCGCTCAAAGATAAGGAACATCAGCAGCCAGGAGCCAATCAGCCCATAGCGCGACAGCGGGACGGTCACGTGGCGGGTGATCTGCCCCCGGGAAGCGCCGGTGCTGCGCGCCGCCTCCTCCAGCTCCGGGCCCACCTGCAGCAGCGTCGAAGAGATGAGCCGCAGGCCGTAAGCCATCCATACCACGGTGTAGGCCAGCCAGACGCTGAAGATGGTGTTGCGCAGGGCACGCAGTTGCACGATAAGGTGTTCGCGCAGCCAGTCGGCCACCGGCAGCGCCGAGAGCCAGCCGTGCTTCAGCGACTGATCGAGCCACATCGGCACAAACAGGAACACCCACAGGAAGGCCAGACCGGCCAGCAGCCCCGGCACCGCACGCGGGACCAGCACGCTGTAGTCGAGAAAGCGGGTGACGTTGTCCGCTTTGCGGTGCATGGCGATGCCGACAAACAGATAGCAGATCACCGCCAGCGCGCCGCCGACGATGCCGATAGCCATCGAGTTGACGATCGCCCGCAGCAGGTTGGGCTGCTGCCAGATATTGTGGAACGTCGCCAGCGACAGCTCATCCCACAGCGACACCCCGACGCCCCAGTTAGAGATAAAGGCGCGCAGCGCCACGCCGAGCAGCGGCACGCCGATGGTCACCGTCAGCCAGGCCACCACCACCGCCCCGGCCACCCAGCGCCATTTGCCCAGCGGCAGCGCCCGCGCCTGCGACGCCTTGCCCTTCATGGTGACAAAGCGGTTGGCGGTGCGCATCAGTCGCCGCTGGAGCATCACCAGCGGGATGGTGATGCAGATCAGCACCACCGCCACCGCCGCCATCAGATGGTAGGAGGGGGTGCCGAGCTTGTTGGTCAGCTTATAGAGATAGGTCGCCAGCACCATGTTGCCCTCGGGGTCGCCCAGCACCAGCATCAGACCGAAAACCTCCAGACCGAGGAAGAAGAGCAGCACGCAGGCGTAAAGGATGGATGGCCGCACCATCGGCAGACTCACCGAGGTCATCACCTGCAGCGGGGTAGCGCCGACGGTGCGCGCCGCCTCTTCCACGTCGGAACCGACGCTGCGCAGCGCCGAAGAGATATAGAGATAGGCGTGCGGAACGTGGGTTAAGCCGGCGATGACCACAATGCTGAACATCGAGTAGATGTTCCACGGCACAAAGCCGATCAGCTGCTGCGCCCACTGGGAAAAGAAGCCTACCGGCCCGGCGGCCACCACGTAGCCAAAGCCCAGCACCATCGGCGAGACGAAGATCGGCACCAGGATCAGCGGCTCAATGATCCGCCGGCCGGGTAAATCGGTGCGCACCATCAGAAACGCCAAAATACCGCCCAGCGGAATGGCAATAATCACCAGGCCAAAGGCCAGAATAAAACCTGACCTTAATGCCAGATAAAAATCCGGGTCGGTAAAAATAAAGGCGAACGCTTCCAGACTCCACGATTTGGAGCGGGAAAAGAATGGCGCGGAGAGAAAACTCTGCACCACAATAAATAACAGCGGGACATAAATCACCAGCGCCGTGATGCACACCACCACGCCGCGCGGCAGCCCCTGCCACTTTCTGCGTAATACATTCATGGTTCATCCCTTTGGTCAGGAGAAAAAACCCGCCGGGTGTGAATAAGGGGCATCGGCGATGCCCCGAAGGAGGATTATTTCGCGGCGGCGCTGCGCCATTGTTTAATAAACTGCAGACGTTTTTGCGGCTGTAAATAATCGAGCAGCGTTTCGTTGACCGGGATCGGTTTTAACGCTTTGCCCAACAGCGCGGTCATACCATCGATATCATTTTTACCTTCAATATCGCGACGAATAGAGGGAATATCCGCCTGGCTGGCGAGGATCTGCTGGCCTTTTTCCGACAAGACATAGTCGAGCCACAATTTCGCCGCATTGGGATGTTCGCTCTCCTGGCTAATAAACGAAACGCGGGAGAGCACCAGCACGTAATCTTTCGGATAGGCGATGCCTAAAGAGGGATCGTTTTTCGCCCGTGCTTCGGCATAGGAGCCAAGGATGTTATAGCCGATCAGGTTTTCGCCAGAGGAGACGCGCTCCATCATCGTGCCGGTGGAAGACTGCACTGTCAGACCGCCTTTAGCGATATTCGCCAGGTCGGCAAAATAGTTCGCGTCGGCCTGGCTGTCCTGCACCGCCAGCATAAAGCCGAGGCCCGATTTTTCGATATCGTAGGTGGTGACTTTGCCTTTAAATTTATCGGCCTGGCTGGCGATCAGTTTTGCCAGCGCGGTATGCGAATCCGGAACCTCATTCTGCGGGATCAGCCGTTTGTTATAGATAAACACCACCGGCTCGTAGGTGGTGCCATAGGCTTTCTGCTGCCAGACCGCCCAGTCGGGTAATTGCTTCACCTCCGGCGAGGCATATTGTTCCGCGTATTCGGTAGCTAATTTCAGCGCGGTATCCATCGACGAGCTCCACACCACGTCCCCGCTGCCGCCCCCGGCGGCCTGCTCGCTGATATAACGGTTATACAGCTCGGTGCTGTTCATGTCGTTATATTCGACTTTTACGCCCGGATATTGCGCTTCAAATCCTTTAATTAACGGCCCGGCCGCTTTGGTATCGGTGGTGGAATAAATAACCACCTTGCCCTCTTTTACGGCGGCATCCACCGTTTTTTGATAATCCGCGGGATAGCCCGCAGGCACCTCCGCCCAGGCGGCACAGGCGAAAACGGCCGTCAGTGAAACCACTAAACCACTTATTTTCTTATACATGATACCAACCTTTAATCATCAATTAATAAACACAAATTTAACATATAGTGGTATCAGCTCCCCTTGCAACGCCGGGGCTGGCTTTTTTCTGGCTTTTGTGACAGTGGCAGAATTTAAAAATGTGGTGTTTATGGCGTTAATTAAAACGCGATCGCGGACCGGTTTTTTATCGTCTGGCGTATAACGCAGACGCTGGCGCAGTGGCGTGACGCCCGGAGCCCCCGCCCTTGACCTTCTGCGCCGGGCGGCGCAGCATAAAACGGCAAACATAACAAAATAACAACAGACTACAGGAGAGAATCAGTGCCAACAGGACACCGCTTTCTGGCGACGGATCTGCATCAGTTTGTCGTCTCACTGTTTACCCATCTCGGCAGCCGCTCAGAAGAAGCGACGCTGGTCGCCGACCACCTGATCGCCGCCAACCTGGCCGGGCATGACTCCCATGGCGTCGGGATGATCCCAAGCTATGTGAAATCCCATGCCGGCGGTTTTCTGCAGCTCAACCGCCACGCCACGGTCACCAAAGATGCCGGCGCCGTGGTCACCCTCGACGGCAACGCCGGCTTCGGCCAGGTGGTCGCCCACGAAGCGATGCAGTTAGGCATTGAAAAGGCGAAGCAGCATGGTATGGCGGCAATCGCCCTGCGCAATGCGCATCACGTCGGGCGCATCGGCTACTGGGCCGAGCAGTGCGCCGCCGCCGGGCTGATCTCCATCCACTTCGTCAGCGTGATTGGCGACCCGATGGTCGCCCCGTTCCGCGGGAAGGACAGCCGCTTCGGCACTAACCCGCTGTGCGTGGTGTTTCCCCGCGCGGGCCATCCGCCGCTGCTGCTGGACTACGCCACCAGCGCCATCGCCTTTGGTAAAACCCGCGTCGCCTGGCATAAAGGCGAAGCCGTGGCCCCCGGCTGCCTGATCGACGCCGCGGGCCGACCCACCACCGACCCGGCGGTGATGCAGACCTCGCCGCTGGGCGCCCTGCTCACCTTCGCCCAGCACAAAGGCTATGCCCTGGCGACGCTGTGCGAAGTGCTCGGCGGCGCGCTCTCCGGGGGGCAAACCACCCATCAGGAGAGCCTGCAGACCAGCGTCGACGCCATCTTTAACTGCATGACCACGGTGATCCTGCGCCCGGACGCGTTCGATGCCCCGGACAGCCAGGCGCAGACGGAGGCCTTTATCGCATGGTGCAAGCAGTCGCCGCACGATGCCGATGCCCCGGTGCTGGCGCCCGGCGAATGGGAGGCCGCCAACCGCGAAGCGCGGCTGGCGCAGGGGATCCCGCTGGATGCCGGCAGCTGGCAGGCTATCTGCGCCGCCGCGCGCGACGTCGGCCTGAGCGAATCGCACTTCGACCGGTGCCGCCCTCTCGCCTAGCCACGTTTACCCCCGCAGAGCGTCTGACGTCGGCGCTCTGCGTCATCGTCATTAGTGACGAGGTCACGTTCCCGTCATCGCACCATTTTAATTTTCACATGTAAATCAACAAATTAAATTCTGGCACAAGACCTGCATAGCGCAGCAGGCCTGCGTCTGCATCACGACCAGGCGTTACCGCGATCGTTGCCCGTCGGGCCCGGCGCGACAGCGATCCTCTGTTCACTGTTAACAGGTCTGTTACTGATGAAAAAAATCACGAGCGTGTGCCCCTACTGCGGGGCGGGTTGCAAACTTAAACTGGTTGTCGACAACAATAAAATCATTCGCGCGGAAGCCGCCGACGGCGTCACCAACCAGAACCAGCTGTGTCTGAAAGGCTACTACGGCTGGGATTTTCTTAACGATACGCAGCTCCTGACGCCCCGTCTCAAACAACCGATGATCCGCTACCAGAAAGGCGGCGCCTTCACGCCGGTCAGCTGGCAGGAGGCGATTCGCTATACCGCCAGCAAGCTCAGGGAGATCAAAGAGAAGCATGGCCCGCGCGCCATCATGACCACCGGCTCCTCGCGCGGCACCGGCAACGAAACCAACTATGTGATGCAAAAGTTCGCCCGCGCGGTGCTCAACACCAATAACGTCGACTGCTGCGCCCGCGTCTGCCACGGCCCCTCTGTCGCCGGGCTGCAGCAGGCGCTGGGCAACGGGGCGATGAGCAACTCGATCAGCGACATCGAAAACTCGAAATGCCTGCTGGTCTTTGGCTACAATTGCGCCGACTCCCATCCGATCGTCGCCCGCCGGGTGATCAAAGCCCGGGAAAACGGCGCCAAAATCATCGTCTGCGATCCGCGGCGCATTGAAACCGCGCGCATTGCCGACCGTCATCTGCAGCTCAACAACGGCAGCAACATGGCGCTGGTGAATGCCTTCGGCTATGTACTGCTGGAGGAGGAGCTGTACAACAAAGCCTATGTCGAACGCTATACCGAAGGGCTGGATGCTTACCGCGAAGCGGTGAAGGATTATGCCCCGGAAGCGGTGGAAGCGATTGTCGGGGTCAGCGCGCAGGCGATCCGTGAGGCGATGCGCATCTTCGCCGCCGCCCCTTCCGCCACTATTATGTGGGGCATGGGCGTCACCCAGTTTGGCCAGGCGGTGGACGTGGTGCGCGGTCTGGCAAGCCTGGCGCTGCTCACCGGTAACCTGGGGCGGGCGAACGTCGGCGTGGGCCCGGTCCGCGGGCAAAACAATGTGCAGGGCGCCTGCGATATGGGCGTGCTGCCGAACCTGTTCCCGGGTTATCAGGAGGTCACCGACCCCGCCGTGCGGGAGAAATTCGCCGCCGCCTGGGGTGTCGACCCGGCGCTGATGGATGACCAGGTCGGCACCCGCATCACCGAGGTGCCGCATAAAGCGCTGACCGGCGAGATCAAAGCCTACTACATCATGGGTGAAGATCCGCTGCAGACCGAAGCCGACCTCGGCCTGGTGCGCAAAGGCATCGAGGCGCTGGACTTTGTGGTGGTGCAGGACATCTTCATGACCAAAACGGCGGAAATTGCCGATGTCCTGCTGCCGGCCACCTCCTGGGGCGAGCACGGCGGCGTATTCACCTGCGCCGACCGCGGGTTCCAGCGGTTTGAACAGGCGATCCCTCCGGCGGGGAATGTGAAGCGCGACTGGGAGATCATTAGCCTGCTGGCCAGCGAAATGGGTTATCCGATGCACTATGAGAACAACCAGCAGATCTGGGACGAGATGCGCGAACTCTGCCCGCTGTTCTACGGCGTGACCTGGGAGAAAATGGGCGATATGGGCCATGTCCAGTGGCCGTGCCCGACCCTCGACCACCCCGGCACGCCGTGGCTGTATAAAGACAACCGCTTCGATACCCCATCGGGTAAAGGGCAACTGTTCGCCACCGCCTGGCGCGCGCCAGCGGAGCGCCCGGATGACGAGTGGCCGCTGGTGCTCTGCACCGTGCGGGAAGTCGGGCATTACTCCTGCCGCTCAATGACCGGCAACTGTGCCGCGCTGCAGTCGCTGGCCGACGAGCCGGGACGGGTGCAGATGAATCCGGTGGATGCGCAACGACTGGGGATCGCTGACAAACAGCTGGTGTGGGTCAGCTCCCGACGCGGGAAGGTGATCACCCGCGCCGACCTTAGCGATCGCATCAATCCGGGGGCGGTCTATATGACCTATCAGTGGTGGGTGGGCGCCTGCAATGAGCTGACCCAGGATAACCTCGATCCGATCTCCAAAACACCGGAAACCAAATACTGTGCGGTGAAAGTGGAAGCGATAGCCGACCAGCAATGGGCGGAGCGCTACGCCTGGACGGCCTACAGCGATATGAAGGCGCGACTGAAAGCCGCCGCCGACGTCTGACCTCAGGGAGCGCGCCGCGCTCCCTCTGCCGCTGCCGGTGGGTTACGCCGCCGGCAGCTGTTTCTCCACCAGCGCCACCCACATGGCCACCCCGGGACTAATCAGCGCATCGTTAAAGTCATAGCTGGCGTTATGTAGCGGCTTCGACGGGGTTTCGCCGTCGGTGCCTATCCAGAAATAGGCTCCCGGACAGACCTCCAGCATGCAGGCAAAATCTTCGGAGGCCATCGACGGCGCCTGGTTCCAGCGCACGGCTTCCGCGCCGAGGGTGGCGACGGCCACCTCGCGCACCTGCTGCGCCTGCTGCGCATGGTTTTTGGTCACCGGATAGCCCGGGAACCAGCTAATCTCACCCTGCACATCGGACACCTGCGGCTGGGTCGCCACATAGCTTTCGATAAGCTCACTCACGCGGGCGCGAACGCGATTGCTCAGGCAGCGGAAGGTACCGCGCAGCACCACGGTGTCCGGCAGGACGTTGATCGCCTCGCCGCCGTTTATCTGGGTGATACTGACCACCGCGGAATCCTGCGGCGACAGGCGGCGGGAAGGAATGGTCTGCAGCGCCATAATCAGCTGCGCCGCCGCGACGATCGGATCGGCCCCGCTCTCCGGCATCGCCGCATGACAGCTCTTTCCGCGCAGGGTGATCTCGAAGGCGTCCAGCGAGGCCATCATCGCGCCATCGCTGAGCGCCACTTCACCAAGGGGGATCCCCGGCCAGTTATGCAGCGCGTAGATGGCGTCCATCGGGAAGCGCTCGAACAACCCCTCTTCCACCATTTTGCGCGCGCCGCCGAGGTTCTCTTCCGCCGGCTGGAAGACAAAGTGGACGGTGCCGCTGAACTGGCGGGTCTGCGCCAGATGGGCGGCCGCCGCCAGCAGCATCGCGGTGTGACCATCGTGGCCGCAGGCGTGCATCACCCCGGGACGGCGCGAGCGATAGCTGACGCTCCCCAGCTCGGTGATCGGCAGGGCGTCCATATCGGCGCGCAGGCCGATGACCGGCCCGGGACCGTTTTCCAGCGTCGCCACGACGCCGGTGCCGGCCAGCCCGCGGTGTACCTGCAGCCCAAACGAGGCCAGCAGCTCCGCAACGCGGCGCGAGGTCTCCTGCTCCTGATATCCGAGCTCAGGCGCGGCGTGAAATTCACGTCGCCAGCCAACGGCTTCGGCGATCAGTGACGGCGATACGGCCATGTATTACTCCTTTCCTGCATAGCGTAATGCTGAATAATCGGTCATGCGTCGCGTTTTTTCCCCGTCGCTCACTGGCGTCGGGTCGCTGCCGCTCCCTCCGTTATATCCTGTCGTTAACACGCTGACAACGTCACGAAATGCGGCGGCGGCGCGGCGTACAGCCCTGTCGCTGCCCGGCGGTCCTTTTTTGGTAGTGATTTCAACGGTGACAACGGCCAGGCGATTAATTATTATGCAACTCAGGACGGCAATTTGCCGAAGGATCCACTACTGACCTCTCCTTCATCGGAAATAAAATGTTTAACCCAGACCAGAATCGTCTTGCCCCCACGCTGGCGATGATCATGGCCGCGTCGCTCGTGGGATTTATCACCGGCTATACGGTGCCGTTAATCAGTCTTGAGCTGGCGCAGCAGCAGATCGCGCCGCTGTACGTCGGCCTGCTGGCCGCCCTGCCGCCCGCCGGCATGATGATCTCCTCTTTCCTCTCTCCTGCGCTGTGCCGGCGCGTTGAAATGGGCGTGCTGCTGAGCGGCAGTCTGATCCTGCTGGCGCTGGCGACCATCGCCTCATGCATGACCACCGATATGACGCTGCTTTTGCTGCCGCGCCTGCTGACCGGCCTGGCCTCCGGGGTCATTATCGTGCTGGGCGAAAGCTGGATCACCGGCGGCGCGGCGGGCAGCCAGCGCGCCACCCTCACCGGCATCTACGCCTCGGCCTTTACCGGCTGCCAGCTGGCCGGGCCGTTACTGATCTCCGTCGGCCCCGCCTGGCAGGCCTCGGCGCTGATGGCGATCGTCGCGGTCACCGCCGTCTGCCTGCTGATGCTGCGCCATCTGCCCACTGGCACCCGCGAAAGCCTCGGGGAGCGCGCCAGCTGGCGCAGCCTCGGCGCTTTCCTGCCGGTACTCGCCTCCGGGGTGTTCTGCTTCGCCTTCTTTGACGCCAGCATCCTCGCGCTGCTGCCGCTGTACGGCATGGACAAAGGACTTAATGAAGGAATGGCGGTGCTGCTGGTCACCGTGGTGCTCACCGGGGATGCAATGTTCCAGACCCCGCTCGGCTGGCTGGCCGACCGGGTCGGCATTCGCCGCGTGCATCTGACCTGCGCGGTAGTCTTCAGCCTGTCGCTGCTGGCCCTGCCGCTGATGCTCGGCTCGCGCATTCAGCTGATGGCCATTTGCCTGTTGCTGGGCGCCGCGGCGGGCGCGCTTTATACCCTGTCGCTGGTGCGGGCGGGGAAAACCTTCAATGGGCAGAAGCTGATTATGATTAACGCCCTGTTCGGCTTTTTCTGGTCCGCCGGCAGCGTCGCCGGGCCGGTAGTCAGCGGCATGCTGATCGGCATCACCGGCTACGATGGCCTGATCGTCACCCTGGTGGCCAGCGGCGTGCTGTTCCTGTTGATTCAATGTCTATGCAAAAACGAGAAAACCCTGCTTGCCAGTGAGCAGGAAGAGGAGATGGATGAGGCGACGGAGTCCGCACGGTAGTCCTGACGGGCTGGCCTGGCGCCAGCCCTTTTTTATGGCCCTTACCTGAGGGTATTCTGTTCTTGCTGGCCCCCTGCCGGGAGGAAATTCCATGGAAAGCATGACGTTACATCGTGGCAGATTGATCGATCATATCCTGCTGGTTGTCGAAGACTTTGAGGCAAGCAAAGACTTCTATACTGCCGTACTGTCGGCGCTGGAGATCCCGGTTATCACCACCGCCAATGACTACTTGCTGGCCGACGAACTGGTGGTGGCCTCACGCCACAGCCCGGAGGCTGCCGGGAAACTGACTGGGCGCCACCACCTGGCATTCCAGGCCAGAGATCGTGACAGGGTGGACGCTTTTTACCATGCGGCGCTGACCCATGGCGGACATGATAACGGCGCGCCTGGCGAACGACACTATCATCCTGGTTACTATGCCGCTTTTGTGCTGGATCCGCAGGGGAATAATATTGAGGCGGTCTACCATGGCGAGGCTGAGCGCAGCGCAGGGTCTGTTGCGATCAGCTTCACGCAGTAAGCGGGCGAAAGTCACCTTTTTGCCCGCAACAGGAGGACACTATGTTTTCATACATCATGCTGGGAACCAATGACCTGCCACGCGCCATCAAGTTCTATGACCCGTTAATGGCGCTGCTGGGACACGTCAAAGCCGGCCGTAACGAACAGGGGGCGTCCTGGGGCACCTTCAACGGCAATCACACCTGCGGGCTGTGCGTGGGCGTTCCTTTTGACCAGCAGCCTGCCGGGGTGGGCAATGGAACGATGGTGGCGCTCAATGCCCGCTCCATCGCACATATTGCGGAACTGCATGCCCTCGCCCTGCAACTCGGCGGACATGACGAAGGCGCTCCCGGTCACCGGCCGCAGTATGGCGACGGTTTTCACAGCGCCTACGTCCGCGATCCCGACGGCAATAAGCTGGCGTTTGTTTATTATGCGTCTGCAGATTGAATGGCTGCAGCGGAGGTGACTTTTTCAGGCGGAGATAAGGGAGTCAGGACGGCCAACTTCGCCGTCCTTATTTCACCGAAAAATGGAATAGCCAGCAGCTCAAGCACGGCGGATTTTCTGAGCCGTCGGGTTAGCTACGGTGCCGCTTAAGCACAATTCGGCGTCGCGCATACAGCGTTTCCGCCGCCAGCTGAAAATGATATTCCATCGCCTTCAGCTTTTTCGTCTTGAGCTGTTTTAGTGGAATACCCTCGATATGCCCTGTCGCGACCAACCACCGGATTTCAGCCGTACTCAGCTTGAGCTGTTTTTTCAGTATTGATAGCAGGCTGATGCGAAATGGCTGACTGACTCTGACGCGCACCGTTATCCGCTGACATGCCATCAGCGTAACCGACCATTGCTCGTGAATACGAAAATCAGGTTGCCCCGACGGCTCGGCGCGGTTGCGCTTCAGCGTCGCGAGGTCAGCGGCATAATAGTGAACCATAGCTGCATCGTTCTGCATCAGACGCTGAAGCAGTTCACGGTTTATCTTGCTGACGTGCAGCCTGGAAAACAGGGCGATATTCCAGGTGTAATCGCAGCGCGTGCATTTATAGATGCTCCAGATATCCAGCAGCTTCTTTTGCGAATTCACCCGGATAGCGCCGGAAGGCGCGAAGTCGCGTTTTACATTGCAGGCGGGGCAGCGTTTGGCAATGTGCTGATACCCCACGGGCGTGACCGTCCATGTAACTGTCATAACGTACCTTTTTTAACCCATACGAAACCGAGTCCGTTATTAACGGACCATGATTTTTGGCGTATGAAAAATAGTTAATCGCTATTTTTCATTGGGTTAAAAAAAGATTTCCAACGTTATTTTCCTGGAGAAGTCCTCATCGGCACCCTGAGATTAACAAAGGGGTTATCGCGGGATATATGAGCCCAGTCAATGTTTGCGCGGATGATTAAAAGCTTCGTCAATACACCCAGAATGCTCAGCGGGCTGGCCTGGCGCCAGCCCGCTCGGTTTACAGCACCTTGCTGAGGA